>CAXUCT010000032.1:3240-11435 GCA_964249415.1 uncultured Bryobacteraceae bacterium
GCGAAGAAGCGGTTCGCAACTTGTCGAGCAGCAGAACCCAGTACAGTGCAATGTAGAAAATCGCAGACCACACGAAGACCGGGTTCAGGAATTGGTCGATAGCATCGACGCGCGGCAGCAGAGAAATGTCATACCAAACGTTGTATTCCGAAAGGAAGGCAGCAAGCACGCTCGCTCCGGTCAATGCGATAACCAGCCACTTCAGCCAAGGAAGCCGTCTATCGAGCCGCGATCGCTCTGGAAAAAGCAAGCCCAGAAGAAACAAAGCGGGCGGGACTAAGAAGTAAATGAAGAGATGCCAGAACAACCGAAGCGGCAGCCAAGCCGGAATCCACCAGCGAAATGCCCCGGGATTGAACGCTTGCGGAAAGGTCAGAAGAATCAGAATGAACCAAGCATTGGGATCGAAGGGTCGGGCAAATGCGACCCAAACGCCCAACGCCAAAAACAAAATAGGAACTACGAGCACAACGATCAGGACAAAGATATGGTCCGGCAGCGTAGTCCTGACTGGCGGGTCCTCCACTGACCAGCCCTTCGGATAGCCCTCGAGAGCAATCGTCGCAGTAAGTGTGGTCCCGTTCTGTTTCCGGACCAGAAGAGTGACTGTCTCGCCAGGTCGAGCGTACCAGCGAATGCGTTGCCAAAGGGCTTGGCCGGTAAAAGGCAATTGATTGATGGTAAGCACGGTGTCGCCCTTTACAACACCGGCGTGAACGGCTGCCGTTTCCGCGCGCTCAATCAAATTTCCATAGAGTTGAAAAGGCGCTTGTACTTGGTCGCGGAGATTGAAATTGCCAATGGTCGTCGAGACCGAATTTACAATTTCATACGTGCCCGCGATGCCGGCGTATACAAACAGCAGTGCGTAGAGGATGCGGGGTGTTGCAGCTTTGGTGACTGGACGAATGGGCACTGGTGCACCGGTTTAACGTAGAACAATATTGACATTAGATCGTATAACGTATATCGTGCAAACCAGCGATGGTTTTGAAAAACACCGTGAGCTGAATCGAACAATCGAAACAGCGAGGCGCCTCTCGCTTTAGGCGGTCAGGACTCGAATCGGCGTACTGTCCACTGAGAGATCGACACCCTTTAATAGTCCGACATTCTGCACTCCTGAAAACGGTCGCGCCGATTCTTGGAAAACGTTGAGTGATGCGGAACTTCCTGATCGAAGCCCAGCCCGGTGAACCAGCGATAGGCCAAATGCATCCCGACATCCTCGACCAGGCGGCGCTCACTGATGATTCCATACAGGTAGCCAATCAACAGAACGCGGAGCAGAACCTCTGGATCAATCGAAGGACGACCGGTGTGGCTGTAGCTCTCCTTCAACGCCTCGCGTATGAAACCGAAGTCGATGTGGCGATCGACGAGCCGTAACAGATGATCTTCGGGAACATGATCTTCGATTCGGAAGTAGTAGAACAGCGACTCCGAACGAGTTTGTTGGCCCATCATAACGAGCAGCGCGCCTCCAAAGAATGCAATCGAGAACGACATCAGCTGAATCGATATCAAGACGTTTTTCCGGGGTGACAAGGGCACCAACAGAAAGGTAAATTTCTGTTTTATTCCCGCGATAACTTTATGCTGACCCGCATCGAACTGCTTTGCTCTGTGTGCTACTTTGCTTCTCAAAGACTCGCTCGTAGAGGTCTTACGTTAGGTGATGGGTCACTGGCAAGAAGTCACGATTGTGTCCGAGACCGGCCCTGCGCTGGAACTGCTTGCATGCGGTCTTGCGCCAGCCGTGCTGTTCGTGCATGGCTCCTGCTGCCAAGCCAGCATCTGGCGGCCTCTCATGCAGGCTATGCGCGATCTCGATATTTCCAGCGCCGCGGTGAGTTTGCGAGGTCACGGGCGCAGTGCAGGTGTCGAGCACCTCCAGGAATGGCGCATTGAGAATTACGTGGATGACGTAATACAAGCCATCCAGCAGCTCAATGTTCCCCTTACACTCGTCGGATACTCTATGGGAGGTCTTATAGCGCAGCTCGCGGCTTCCCGCATTGCGCCTAGAGGCTTGGTCCTTGTCGCGTCATCTCCCGTATCGGGAATGTTGAAAGACGGATTGCGCATGTTTTGTCGGCACCCGGCAACGTTCCTAGCCAGTTCCTATCAGCACAGCTTTCTCAGACTTTACCGAAATCCCTCAGTACGCAGGTCGCTGCTCCTTTCGCGTCAGAGGCCCGAATCCAAGCTGGAAAGCTTGTCCCTGACCTTGACGGAGGAGTCGTGGGTGGCCGGAAATCAAATGACCAAATTGCTGTCGGCGCCGAGTGCTGTCCACTGTCCCGTATCTGTATTGGGAGGAGCAGATGACTTCATGGTTAGTGTGCAATCGGTGCGAGAAACAGCAAGGGCATACGGCGTACAACCCATATTTCTACCTCGGTGCGGACATATGATGCCGATCGAGATACCTCCTGCCGATCTGGCCGCTCTGTTCCAGTCAATACTGGCAGCCCAAAACTCAATCCGGTCGACCGGTTCCCCTTGAAGCCACGAAGGCTTTTTGAGTGCAGCTGAGATTTCAGTGGCATATGGTCAACGCTTTGGATCACGCGCCACGGAAGCAGAAGAAGGAGTTTTTCAACAGCATCCAGCGTTTACGCAACGGTCTAAGGGCAGCCTCAAACCCCAGCATTTTGAGTTGCAAAAAGGTATTGCAGTAATAAAGGTCATTGGCGATACCTTTTCGCAACCATGCTCATCGGCTACGTACTTGCAGGTCGTAGGGCGTTTCCGCAAGGATGCGTTTAGGCCTTTACGACCCTCCCCTGCCTCAAACGAGTGATCCAAATTCCCAAGTGTACGATTTTTGACGTTTGTGTAGTGACCTCTACTTAGAAGGAATCACCAACTCCTGCCCCGCTTGAATCTTATCCGCGCTCGGCAGCTTGTCCCGGTTCGCTTCAAAAATCCGGTTATACTCGTTCGCATTCCCGTAGAACTGCTGAGAAATCTTCGACAGCGTATCGCCTGGTTGCACTTTGTAAGTTTGCCCGCCGCTTGCGCTCCCAGGACTTGCCGCCGCCTGCGTCGGGGCCGGAGCAAGACTCGGATCTACCGTCAAATCGCACGTCAAATCGCTGTACGTAGGGTCCGCCGCCTTAATCTGATTCCAGACATCGTTCTTCACGGCTTCCGAAGGGGCTGCACCTTGTATGAACAACTTATTGTCCTGTACATGCAAGTGCGTGAGACGAACGCCCTTCTGCTGAATCGTCTGCAGCGCTGCGCTGTATTTATTCTTTAGTTCTTCCAATCGATCCATAATGATCTCCGGATTCTGGACCACGCTCCGCCCGGATTAGTTGCTGGATTCCTTTCGTGTCACCCCGGAATCCTCCAAAAGAAAGAACCGCGGTCGCACTTGGCAACCGCGGTCAGGTGGAGCTTAATTTTCTTTTACTGGAATCGCACTGCCACTTCTGAGCCGTAGCGGTGGTAGCCGGAAAACGTCATTTCGTTCCATTCGCGCCGCCGTGACGATTCGTAAAGCACCGCGTAAGTCCCCGTCTTCGGTAGCAGCCACGTCTTCCCATCCAGTTTCGCTTCTTCCAGCGTTACGCCCCAGCGCATCTCGGAGATCCCGATCTGAGAAGTAACCCCCGTAGAGACCCGTTCAATCTTCAGAATCTCGCCCGTCGTTCGCGATACCCACACATCCGTGCGGAACGGAATACGGTAGTGACGCCGTTCCACTTCCAGATCCCAAGGGCTGTTCTGCTCCGAGATCTCTACCGCGTAAAGCGCCGCCGCCGCTCCGTTCAGATCCGTATACTTCTGGAACACCACCGGCTGCGTGTTGAGTAGAATTTGGGTCTGTTTCAGAAGCGTCCCGAATTCGCCCTCAGACCAGGCGCCTGAAATACCCGCAATGCTTGGCCGCTGCCGCTTGTTCTGTAAAACGCCGCTGTAATGCTCCGTTCCATTCTCAAACGACACCTTAGTCTCTAGCGTGTCGATGTGCCGCGCATTCTCTCCGCTCAAGTTCCCCTTGAAGCGCTCCATCTGCTCGTCGCAAACAAACGATTGCAGACTCGAATACAACTCTTCATTCGCCAGTCGCACTCGCGATAGTAAGTCGGTGGTCGTTCTTTCGGCATCCGCCGGCGCCTTAACGGTGCCCACCAAGACGCCTGGCGAACTCGCCACCGGCACATCGATCGCCCCTCCACGAGGTGATGCCGCAAAGCTATTTAGACTGCAAAGTAAGCTCCCGTAAAGAGCCGGGCGGAAAAGAGTGCGTTTGGTCATTTTGATCTCCGACCGGGCGCACTTCTCCCCTAGCCGGTCAGGGGGCCCACAGCCACTTACCACCCACCCCAACCGGCTTCAGAGAACTTGTTTATCTCGCCCGGATGCTACTTAATCGGAGATCGCGAACGCGCTTTAGAGTAAGATTTACAAACAGTTCCGCTGTATTACGGAAAATAATTTGAACTACGGTGAGCCTTAGATGCCGGGTGCTTCGCCGCACTGGCTACGGCCGGATGCCGGCAACATTCACCCGCACTCGATAAACGCTAGTCGACGCCGTAATGTACAGCGTCTTCCCATCCGCATCGCCGAAAGTGAGATTCCCCACCTTCTCCCGCATCCGAAGGGTTCCCAAGTGCGTCCCGTCCGGCGAGAAAATCCATACGCCGCCCGGGCCTGCGCTATACAAGTTTCCTTGCGCATCCACTTTCATGCCGTCCGGTGCTCCGGGCGCGGTGTCAGAAGTCGCATCGTAAAAAACCATCCCTTTGCCAAGCGACCCATCCAGCTCCACCGGGTACCGCATCCAAATCTTCTTTGGCTCGGAGTTGTTCACATATAGGTACTTCTCATCCGGCGAAAACGCCAGCCCATTCGGACGTGGCAATTCTCCTGTCAACAACTCCAGGCCGTCCGCATTCGGCGGCGCACCCGCGGCGTGCTGGAGCGCGCCAGCCAAACGGTATACCCCGTTCACAGGCTGCTGCTTCGCGGGATCATGGTCACTCTGTGTCCGCAAGCCATACGGTGGATCCGTGAAATACAGCGAACCGTCTGACCGGTAAACCAAATCGTTCGGACTGTTCAAAGCCTTCCCGCGATACTTGTCCGCCAACACCGTAATGGATCCCTTAGGCTCATCCATATTCTCCAGCCGCCATACCGACCGCCGCGCATGCCCCGCCACCGTCAAACGTCCGCGCCCATCCAGCGTCATCCCATTCGATCCCGGCTCCGGCCCGCCATACGGATCTGTGCCTTCATACCCGCTCGGCCGCATGAAGATCGTCACGCCCGTCTCCGGCGTCCATTTCATAATGCTATTGCCCGGAATCTCGGCGAACAGCAAAAACCCCTTTGATATCCAGACCGGCCCCTCCGTCCACTTAAACCCGGCCTCCGTCGCCACTCGCTCAATCTTTGCGTCCGCGGAAACAAGCTGATCTAACGCAGGCTGAAGTTTTTCTATTAAGCTCATCTGATCCGCAACTCCCCACCTCGCCGCCACGCTCACTAACGCCGGAAGCAGAAGCCAAACTCGCGAAGTCTTCACGCCGGAATTGTATACCAGCGCCTACCTCGCTCACCACTCCGGTTGCACCATCTGTACATCGTCGCTCGCGTCTGCAACAAAACACACATGGCCCGCCGCGTGGCGCCACTGTATCGGGACATCAATTGCGCTCGGACGAGCGAACGTGGCACATAGCCGATAAGCCATCCCCTGCAGCGGAGTGTATTCATACCTTTGGCCGCTCACTGGATCGAGGATTCTCGCCGTTCCTCCTACCGCGGTTCTCTGCACATCCTGAATCGTCATGGGAAGCACAAACTCCTGCTGTCCCCGGCTCCGGCTCAGCCATCTGCGGTGGAGTCCCTGCGCAAGGGAAGATAAGTCAAATAGCCGGTGAGCATCTTCCGATCCCGCTCGCTGCACTGCCGGTGACCCGATCTGTACGAATCCCACGACAATCCCGAATCCTACGAAGGCTAGCGCGGCAAAAGCAAAAAGCCGGTTTCGACTCGACATGACCTTTTCGCGACGGAGCGAATCGAGGTAGTATGCAAACACCCCACCGGCGATCACCAGCACCGTCACAATCTTCAGAACGAATCTGGGACTTAGGTCACCGCGCAGAAAGTACGCAAGAAAGGTGACAACATCCACGATCATCGTGCTGGCTGTGATCACAAGCGCAATGTAGGTAAGCCACTTTCGCACCGGGCTTTCTAAGCGCTCCGGTTGCCGCTGAACGCCGCCCACGATCCCCCGCGTCACCAGCAGAAACAACGGAAACGCTACCATGATGCTGGCAAGCTCGTTGGCCAACATTGTAGTCACCCATGTGGCGTTCGTGTAATCCACTGCCGGGTTGGGGAACGTCCGATCAATTGCCGTGAACAATAGCGCGCCCAACTGAATGGCCCAAGTCCCCAGGGTGATGAAAGCAAGCAGATAAAGGAACGCGTCTTTCGCAGCTTCAATCCGCCCGCCACCGTTCGGGACCGCTCTTCCAGTTCGCGCCTCATACCAATCACTGAAAGCGTGGTAGATGCGCTTTTCCGACCAGCCGTTCTCCCGCAAAAGAGCCACCACAAATTCATCTGAGGTTCCCTGGCTTTTTACGGCATCAATGAAATCGAGCAAGGGATTCGTTTCCGCGGGCATACCCGGCGGCAGTATAACAGTGTGGCAAATGGGTCATCCAGACCTGCGCCATTTTTAGAGCCCTCAGTTCGGCTGCATACCGCCGCCTCGCAGCCGTACAAAGGGCCACTCCTGTGCTCTGTTCGCTCTCCATAAGTAAGCGGACACGCCCCCCGCCGTCACCGCCATCCCGCTCAGAACATACACGGGTCCGCTGGACCACAGAATGAAAACCCATCCAGCCAGCGCCACCAGAACCGGCAGCGGATAAAGCGGCATTTCGAAAGGCCGCGCAATATCAGGTCGCCTGCGCCGGATCACCATCACGGCCACGCACTGCGCCGCAAACTGCGTCACAATCTGAATCACGATCAGCATCCGGATAAGCGCTTCCAGACTCAACAGACAGGCCACTGCAGACCCTACGCCCATAAAAATAATCGAGAACGAAGGAAAGCGTTTCCGATGCACGCGCGCAAACGATGAGAAAAAGTGTCCTTCCGCTGCAGCCGCGTAAGGCACGCGTGTGAACCCCAGCAACACGCAAAACACCGAAGCAAACGCCACCCAGAGAATCAGCGCCGTCATCAGCATGGCCGCCTTGCCCCCATAAAGCCGGGCAATGTAATCGGAAATGATGGCCTTCGAATTCATCGCTTCGCGCCACGGCACCACTCCAATAATCGACAAACTCATCGCCAAGTAAAGCACCGCGAGAATCGCAATGGACCACAGAACCGTGCGCGGAATCGTAGCTGCAGGCTTCTCCACTTCGCCCCCAATCAGGCACACATTGAAGTAGCCACTGAAATCGTACATGCTGATCAACGTTCCCGCGCCCAAGCCGAGGAAGAACTGGGTAGACAAGTGAAACGCGCCGGGAGGGAACTGGAAAGCCACAGCAGCGCTGAAGTGCGTAGCGCCGCCCCAGATAATTACCCCGATCGCCAGCATGAGTCCAGCCCAAAGAACAATCGAGATCCTTCCAACAGCCCGTATGTCTCGATAAAGAAGAATCGTGGCAGCAAGGCAAACCGCCATCGCCACCACTGTATGCTGCACGCCTGTCATTTGCGGATATAAATAACGGGTGTAATCCGCGAATCCAACCCCGCCGGAAGCGGCAGTGAGTGGTCCCGCCAGCATCACTTGCCACAGGAATAGGAATCCCATCAACTTCCCCAGCGACTTTGTCCCGAAGGCTTGTTGCAGATAGTCGTAGGAGCCGCCGGTGTCCGGCATCGCCGCGCCCAGCTCAGACCAAACCAACCCATCACAGATCGAGATCAGCGCGCCAAAGAGCCAGCCCAGCAGAGCCTGTGGGCCGCCCATTGCCGAGAGAATCAGTGGGATCGTCAGAAATGGTCCCACCCCCACCATGCTCAGCATGTTCGAGGCAAGCGCCGGAAACAGGCTCATGCCTCGCTTCAATCCCCAAGCGGTGCGGCTGGCGATTGCTCCGCTCACAGGTTACGGCTGCCGTAAACCGCTACTTCGGAGCAGCCCAAGCCATGCCATCAACTCGCGCGGCCGGTCCACATTGGTCGTGTAG
>CAXUCT010000032.1:11445-12089 GCA_964249415.1 uncultured Bryobacteraceae bacterium
CCTTCCACGCCGCAAGATCCAGCTCCGCCACTTGCCCGCTTTGCATGCACGAGACATACGCAATCTGGTTGCCTGGACGGACAACAATCTCTTGCGGCGACTTCGGCACATCAATCGTCCGTGCAACTTTCAACGTGCTCAGGTCCACCACCGCTACCTTACTCGCCTGCGGTACTGCCACCAGCAGCCATCGCCCATCGCTTGTCGCCGCCGTCCCATACCCCGGCGCTGGCAGCGGCACCCAACTCTTGATCTTGTTCGTCGCCGTATCAATCACCGCCAGTTGCGGCTTGGTCTGATCCGCCGTGAACACGGTCCTGTCGTCCTGCGTGATCGAAATGCGTTGCGTGTTTCGGGAAATCGGGATCACTGCTATCGTCTTGCGGCTTTCTAAGTCAAGCACCGATACAGTTCCTGGCCCGACATTCGCCGTGTAGCCACGCCGCCCATCGTGCGAGATCGCCAGCATATGCGACTCCGCTTGTCCAGTCGGTACCGCGCCCACAATCTTCAGCGTCTTCGGATCCACCACCGTCACCGAATGGTCCAGTTCCGTCGTCACGTACAGCAGTCCATCCTTCGGGCCGAACACCGGATCATGCGGCCGCACGCCATGCCCAAAATCCACCTCGCCCGTCACCTTG
>CAXUCT010000032.1:12099-12772 GCA_964249415.1 uncultured Bryobacteraceae bacterium
GCGTGCGGCGATATCCATAACCGCCATCTTACGCCCATCTGTGCCCCGCTTACCCACGCCCGAGTTCCCGTAAATCGGAACATAGGCAGTCCGCCCATCCGCTGAAACCGCCACTTCATGTCCCGTCACGCCCTCATCCGGCACAGTCGCCATCTGCTTGCCCGCCTGCGCGTCAACAACGCTGACCGTACGGTCATGCTGGTTCGCTACCAATAACACTTCTTGCGGCACATCGCCCTGTGCCGCCATCGTCCCTACTAACAATATGAAAGGCAACATCCGCATACCATCCTGCCAATAACTACTTAAACTCAAACTGAGCGCGCGTCAGCAAGCGCTCTCTTCCGTCATGCTAACCAAATCACCGTAACATCTGCGAATCCTTCCGGCGATCACAGTATCACAGCTTCCAAACCCGCCGGCACACAAAGAAAACGCCAGCACCCCGGAAAGAGGCCCTGGCGCTTTCCCGCTAAACGGCTTGACCGGCAATCTACCAGCGCAGCCGCAATGTCATTAACATGTTTCGCGAGTTCGTATCTGTGTTCTGGTAATAGCCAAAAGTGGACACGCCCGAAAGTGTCAAGCCCGGCCGCGAAAACGTCGTGTTGTTGAACAGGTTCAATATCTGTGCATGATACTGCAAATTCACCCGCTCGGTTAAGTTGAACTT
>CAXUCT010000032.1:12782-15916 GCA_964249415.1 uncultured Bryobacteraceae bacterium
TCAGTGGACCAACCAGATTCGGGCGCTGATCGCCCACTCCGCCCAGCAACGTTGGATCCGGAACGCCCTCATAAGAGCCACTCAGAAGGTTAAGAGGAAAACCACTCTGTGCCTGGAAGATTCCGCTTAGTTCCCAATCCCCGAATACCGTACGCAGAAAGCCGTTGCGGATGTTCCGTCCGTATTTTGGCGTGAAGACATTCGTAATCACAACACGATTGGGAACGTCGAACGCCGACACCCCCCGGTTGTTGCGATTGTCCAGCGGATTTTGTTGGCCCGACACGTCGGTCTCGAGCACCGCTAGCGCATCCGAGTTGTCGTCAATCGACTTCGAGCGCGTATACGCCAGAGAAAAAGTGTAATTTGTATTCAGACGTTTGGAGATCTCCACCTCCAATGCGTTGTAGTTAGAGTTCGCCGAAGATTCCACTAAGGTGACGCTCGTGAAACGCGGATCAATGCGATTGCTGGGCCGCGACGTGGTGTTGGAGTTAGCGTAAATCGTCCGTGCCTCAGCGGCTGTGATCGTCCCCGCCGCCGGCACCACCCCCGGCGCAATCAGGTCGATGGGCCTTGAGCGCGTCAGGAACCGCCCCAGAGTTCCTACATAGGACACCCTTCCAAACCAACCCATCGGTAACTCTCGTTCCAGCGTGTAGCTATACTGCTGCACCTGCGGATTCTTTAAGTTCTGGTCTATCGGGCCGATGGAGCCGAAATTCCTAATGTTGGTCCCAAACGTGCCCACCAGCGCCGCCCCTTGCGCCTGAAACGCAGACGTGCCCGCGGCTAAATTTGCGAACGAGTTGGCCTCGCTTATGTTTGTCCCCGCCACCGACAACAGATACATGTAAGGCGGCAAAAATCGCCCATTCGTAATCGGGTTTAGGTAAATAAAATCGTAAGCGATCCGATACCCTCCGCGCATCACCAGCTTCCCACCGCCCGGATTCCAGGCGAAGCCCACGGACGGCTCCCAGTTGTAGCTGCGATGAAAGTATTGTGCATTCTTTCCCACGTCGAATGAGCCTAGCGGGCCAGTACCGGCCCCGCCTAGCGGGGCATGATTATTAAAATCCAGGTTCGAAAGAATATTATTCACCTCGCTCACCGGTCCGGTCGTCTCCAGTCGCACTCCCAGATTCAGCGTTAAGTGATTAGCTACGCGAAAATCATCCTGCACAAAATAACCTTGATTCAGCAGCCGGTTTCCACGCACCGAATTTCCGAACCGTTGCTGGTATAGCGCGGGCTGGCCAGTCAGAAAAGAGTTCAAAGTAGGGAACGTATAGTCGCCGTTTGTAATCGCATTGAAGAAGCTGTTAGCCTGTATCCGCTCAAACTGTCCGCCGAACATAAGTTGATGGCGGCCCACGTGCCACGAACCTGTGTCATAGAAGTTAAAGGTGTTTTGGATCCGTCCCTGCGGAAGAATATCGGAAATACCAAACGTAGACGTCCCATCCTGGAAATCAATCTCGGGGCCGCCGAAGCTGGCCAGCGGCTCGAACACAGGACTACTCCGCCCAAAAGCAAACAGCACAAAGTTCACCACGGAAGGCGAAAACGTGTGCGTTTCGGACATGGTCGCGTTATATGGCGCGTTCTGGCTGCTGGCGCCGTTCGTGGGCAAGTTACTACTGATGAAAGTATTTCCCGGCGACTCCTGCGTGATATTCTGCGTCCCAAATCTGGTATAGAACACATCCTTTTCCGTGATGTTCCAGTCCACCCGGCCCGAGTAATCGTAAGAATTCGTTGTGTTCGGGGAAACACTGCTCACCGTGCCCGTCGCCGAGATGGGTATTTGTAACTGCTTCAGCAAAGCCAGTGCGGTTGGATCCGTAGCGGCGCTCACCTGCGCTGGCGTCGGCACCGTCGCGATGGCTGTCGCCCCCGCGCCACGAATCTTCTGCTGTTCGTAAGTCGCAAACGCGAACAGCTTGTTCTTCAGAATCGGCAGTCCCGTCATCGCGCCCCACTGGTTGTTCTTGGTCGGCGTAGCGCTGCCTGTCCGGTCGAAATACGCCCGAGCGTTGAAAACATTGTTGGCCAGAAACTCGTAAAGCTCCCCGTGGAATTCGTTGGTTCCGCTCTTCGTGAAAATCTGAACTTGCGCGCTCGAATTCCGTCCATATTGAGCCTGGAAGTTGTTCGTAATGATATTGAACTCGGCAATCGCATCGATCGGCACCGTTCCCAAACCGGATTGGCCCGTCGTCGAAACGTCCGTCGCATTCGCCCCATCCACGGTGATGTTATTCGAGCGTCCCCGGCCCCCATTCGAGTTAAAGCTTCCTAAACCCAGATACGGGTTGTTTGGCGCGACAGGCGTTACGCCAGGAGTTGTGCCCACCAGCCCCAGCACCCCGCTGCTCACAATCGGAAGCTGTTCAATACTCCTGCTCTCCGTGGCCTGTTGCAGTTGCGAATTCTCGGTATTGAGAGCCGCCGCTTGGTCCGACACCATCACCGTGCTCTTGCTGCTTTGCACGCCCAGCGTCACCGGAACCGGTATCGTTTTGCCGCTGTCCACTGTCACTCTGTTCGTGTAGTTCGCAAACCCCGCCGCCGTAACAGTTACTTCGTAGTCACCAATGTTAAGCTCAGTAAACCGAGCTTGGCCGCTGCTGTCCACACTCGCTGTTCGTGTCGCCCCGGGGCTACTACGGATGTTCGCCGTGGCGTTTGTGAGAACTGCGCCGGTGACATCCTTCACTTCGACCTCGATGCCTCCCGAAAACTGCGCTAATGCGATCGCCGCTCCTCCGAACAGCAGAAGTGCCGCCCGAATCGCACTTATACTCAGACCTGGATTTTGTTTAAAAAGCCTCATAGAGCAACTCCTTGCGCTCTATGCTACTAGTAAATTATAAGTAGATACACACGTTTCATCTAATAGGTTCGAAAAAGAAGATTGATACTGCGTCACTTCGCCTCAACTTCCATCACATTAATCGAGTAAGCCGGGTCAATCCCACCCCGGATAAAAACCCGAGATTCCCACCAACTCCCCATACAAGCGCCCTCTTAGTGGCAAATTAAACTCGCCCTCAAGTAAACAACCATTTATGCAAGTGAGTCTCGTGCAACAATCCGCAGATTGTTCCCATCGCTACTCTGCAACAACC
>CAXUCT010000032.1:15926-18025 GCA_964249415.1 uncultured Bryobacteraceae bacterium
AGTCTTACAACTCTTCCACGAAAAAGTTCCTATGCTCGCCATCGTTGCGCTGCACGTTTTCCCCGCAGCTATCTTCGCCTTCATCCATGGCGCCATCCTCTATCGGGTTCGCGGAATCCTGATCTTCTTCCTCATCTGCCTTGCCGTCGGCAACCTCTTTGAGAACGTAGGTATTCTCACCGGCTTCCCGTTCGGCACTTACTATTTCACAGATGTAATGGGTCCAACGCTCTTTCGCGTGCCCATTCTGCTTGGATTGGCTTACGTCGGTATGGGTTATCTCTCGTGGACCCTTGCCCGTCTCATCCTCGGGCAGCCGCGCGCTCCGCTGATCGGATACCGGCTCATGACGCTGCCTTTAATCGCAGCCTTAATCATGGTCGCCTGGGATCTCTCCATGGACCCCGTCTGGTCTACACTCATGCATGCCTGGATTTGGCTCGGAGGAGGCGCCTACTTCGGCGTGCCCGTTTCCAATTTCCTGGGTTGGTATCTTACTGTCTTCGTCATCTATCAGCTATTCGCGCTCTATCTGCGCAGCCGCCCACTAACAACCCGCAGCTTGCCCGTAGCGTATTGGCGTCTTCCGATACTCTTCTACGCGGTCTCCGCACTCGGCAATGTGCTGCTCATAGTTCCGGCGTCCGGCCCAATGGTGATTTCGGATCCTACAGGTGCCTTCTGGAAGGTGACTGATATTACCCGCGCTTGCGCCTCCGCCTCCATCTTCATCATGGGCGCCTTCGCAATGCTTGCCTGGGTCAGGCTCGCCGGCGAAGCCGCTGCTATCAATTCAAGCGTGAGCTCTTCGTAAGCATCTCCAGCGACACTACTTCGAGCGCTCGCTCATGAGTCGCTTCCAGCCTCACCGGTGCCCGTATCCCCGCCTCGAACGACTTCTTCCACGGTTCCACGCACACGCACCACCCATCCCCCGGCTTCAAACCCGGAAACCCGAACTCCGGCCGCGGCGTGATCAAGTCGTTTCCAATCGAGGCTTGGTGCCGCAAAAATTCATCGTTCACCAACACGCAAACCGTGTGCATCCCCATATCGTCCGCCCCGCTGTTGCACTTAAAATCCCGTCAACGGGTCTGTGCAACAAGTCTGCAGAGCCCCACCCAAAACGTTCTTAGTCATTCACCCCAACCTTTCAATATCCGCGCATTTTTTTGCGCCTTTAACACCAGCTCCGTCGCCAGCAGCGCCTGCTCCTGGTGCTGCCCCACATGCGTCCGGTTCACAACGTCGCCTACGAACTGCCGTCCAAACGGCAACCCTACGTTACTGCAGTCCATATACCGCGGCTGCTTCTGGTCCACTATAAACAGGTGATCGCCGCCCTTGCGCCCGGCGACATCCACATATTTCCGTAGCTCAATATAACCATCGGTCCCCAGGATAAACAGCCGCCCATCGCCCCACGTTTCTAAGCCATTCGGAGTAAACCAATCCACCCGCACATAGCCGGCGCCCCCGTTGCCGTGCATCATCATATCCCCGAAATCCTGGAACTTCGGATGCCCGGGATGATTCACATTCGCAACTTGCGAAGCCACCACCTCCGCCGTCGTAGACCCGGTATAGTACACAAATTGATCTGCTTGATGAGATCCGATATCGCATAAATCCCGCCATACCGAGCCGGTTCCCAAAACCACTCCGGCCGGCTGCTCGGGTTCACCTTGTGCGGAGCCAGATTCACCGTTTGAATCACGCGCCCGATCGCCCCCGCCTTCACTAACTCGCCCGCCTTCACCGCCGCCTTCACCTCCAGCCGCTCGGAATACATAATCGCGTACATGCGGCCCGTCTCCCCAATCGTCCGCCGTACCTCCCCCAGCTGCTCCAGCGTGATAATGCCCGGTTTATCGCTCAAATAATCTTTGCCGTGACGCATCACGCGAATGCCAAGCGCCGCTCGCTCATCGGGAATCGGAGCTGCCGCCACCAGCTGGATCGACGGATCATTCAGAATCTCCTCTTCACTCCCGGCAACCTTTATATCCCCAAACCGCTTGTGAAAGTCCGCCATCCCCTTCGGATTCGTTCCATACACAGAAACCAGATCGCCGCAGCCCCGCTCCACCGCCGCGGTC
>CAXUCT010000033.1:0-17824 GCA_964249415.1 uncultured Bryobacteraceae bacterium
GGGTCACCGCCAGCGCGTGAATGGGCAGCGCGCTCCATTGCTTTGTGTAGTAATCAAGAACTCTCCCCGTCTTCCGGGCGACCGCCTCCAGCGACTCAGCGGATTTTTCATCAGCATAGGCTTCCACTCGATAAGGGCCCTGTTCTTCCACGCTCGATTTGTAATCACCCAGATTGAACCCGGCGAGTCCTTCCGGCACTCGGGTCCTGCGGCGAATAATCCGCACACCCAGCGTGGTTTCATCGCTGACGAGTTCACCGGTTGAAACCAACGTAAGGTGCGGAGCGACTCGGAAGGTCAAATCAAAATTCGTCAGCATCGGCGCTACATACGGGTACCAGACATTCCGTTCATCCACAAAATACCCTCGGCTGCCGGTCTGCCGAATCACCGAACCCTCGTACTGCACCTCGATTTGATGCTGAGTGCCGGGCTTGAGCGGAGTGGACGAGATCAGCAGGAAGCTGCGCGCCGGGTCTTGTTCGCCTGATTGCAAAGCCTCAGGTTGAAATACCTCCGCCGCTTTCGCGTCAATCGTCGCGGATTTCACTCGCAGGCGCCCTGACAAACCGAACGCCAGCGCACGCCCGTCACTGGCATCGGCAAGATACGTAAAATTTGCGACCGAGGCCATCCGGAGGTCTGGCCCGATCATAGTGTTGATGCGGTAATCACTCAACCGCGCCGGCGGTTCGGCGAAGCGAGCTGCGCGCTGCGGCCGAAACGCTGTCCAGAGCTGACGCGTTTGCTGGCCGCCTGCATCAATGGGCCGGCCTACCGCAATCGGCTCCGATGCATCGGGCTCGTAAGAAACATCAAAGCTGCCCAGATTGCGTCCCCCGATAGAGGCGTAGAAAAACCCTCGCTCCGGCTCATGGTTATCGACCAGTGCTTGAATCAGCCGAATGCAAATTTGTGAACTGGCGCGCTGAAGCATGGCGTTAGCAGCTTGCTCAGAGTCGGGCGCTATGGCCCGGGCTTTCCGAATCGGAGTCTGTTCAATCTTTGAATGGAGCTCTGCGGCAGTGTTATCGGAGAAGAAAAACACGGCCGAGCTGAAGTGTTCGTCCAGGTTGGGGCTATTGGTGTATACGGCCAGCGACGCCCGCTCACTGCGCCGGGGCGGCAAGAGAAGAATTTCGGCGTCGCCCGCTTCCGACGCGTCAGAGGTGAAAATGGCCGCGAAGGTATGGCCCGCTAAAGGAGCCGCAAACGATAACACCCCTTCATTGAGGTAGATTTTAATGTCACCACGGCTAAATTGCAGCTCGCGGACCCTGTACGTCTCGTCGGGATTAAGAGCAATCTTCTGAAAGGAAGCCGCTAATTGGGCTGCACTGGGCGCCTCTGCCCGGCACACACTCTCCCAGAGAACAAGCGCGCACAAAAAGCAGACGAGTCTCACGCCTCACTGCTTACTTCAACTCGTCGCTTTTATCCGTAGCCGGATCTTGCGTCCAATTCTGGCGGATGATTCCGGTCTGATCGGCATAAAATGTGCGGCGTCCCGTGCTGCCGAAGGTCTTCGGTACTGCTGCAACAGCATACCCACCGCCAGTACCAGTGACAGTATAAAGATAGCCACCGCTGGTGCCGCTGGCCAGACTCGCGGAGATAAGACCAGCATTATTAGGACCTTCCACCGCACCGGATGCGGGTGGACCCAGTTGAGTGAGCGAGGTCGCATACTGACCAAACTGAGACATATATTGTGTCTGCACAGTGCTGATGGTCTTTAGCGTGGCAACTGCGGCCATCTCCTGCGCGTGCATTCGCGATTTGCTCATCTGCGGTAAAGCAATCGACAGGATGATTAAAATGATCGCGATCACGATCAGCAGCTCAATTAACGAAAATCCAGCCTGCCGCCGGCGTTGACCTGCCAGGCGCTGCCCCAAGCGGGAGCGACTCTCAAATAAACCGGAAACCATATGATTCAACATAATACGACGTAGCAACACCCCTTAGCGTTGTCTCACATGAATCCCATCGTCAGCCGCAAAAGGCTTTGATAGTGGAATCAATCACCTTAAGCCTGTTCCAGAACTGAGGTAAGAGGTCTAAGTGCAGCGCGTTTGCGCCATCCGATAAAGCCTGTTTCGGGTTGTCATGAACCTCGACAAAGACACCGGCGATCCCTACGGCCGTCGCAGCCAGCGCCAGGGGCTCAATAAATTGCGGCTGACCGCCTGAGGAGCCCCCCGCAGCACCCGGAAGTTGCACGCTGTGCGTGGCATCGAAAACCACCGGGTAACCAGCGTCGGCCATAATCACGAGGCCCCGCATATCTACCACCAAATTGTTGTATCCAAAAGAGGAGCCGCGCTCCGTGAGGATAATATTGTCGTTTCCGGTGCTGGCCACTTTTTCAGCCGCATGCGCCATATCGGACGGCGCTACAAACTGCCCTTTCTTGATGTTCACTGCGCGGCCGGTCTTCCCAGCTTCCACCAGGAGGTCCGTTTGACGGCAGAGAAATGCTGGAATCTGCAGGATATCTACCCCCTCCCCCACCAATTCAGCCTGTGACGGCTCGTGAATATCGGTGAGCACGGGGATCCCGAGCCGCCGGACTTCTGCGAGAATACGCAAACCCTCCTTCAACCCCGGCCCACGATAGGAATGCACGCTGCTACGGTTCGCCTTATCGAACGACGCTTTGAACACAAATGAGCTCACAGTGCGCCGAATACCCGCGACCATGCGCATCACGTGTTCCTCGCTTTCGATGACGCAAGGCCCTGCGATTAACGCGAGCGGCGCCCGGCTTGAGAACGAAAGGCCGGGGTTCGCGCCAGCCACTACCGTTCGCCTCATCGCGCTTGTAACAGCACGGCAGCCTCAGAGGTTTTTTTTACGGAGTGCCCATGCCTGTCTTTGTGCTCCAGTGCCGCTGCCAAAAAAGCTGTAAACAGCGGATGCGGCTCTAGCGGCTTCGATTTAAACTCCGGATGAAACTGGCAGCCAAGAAACCAGGGATGGTCCGGAACTTCGCAAATTTCCACATACAACCCGTCCGGCGTCTGGCCCGTAAGCCGCAAACCATGCTGCCGCAGAGTCTCTTCGAACTCGCGATTGAACTCGTAGCGGTGCCGGTGCCGCTCACTAATCTCGTCTACGCCATACGCGTTTCTGGCGAAGCTCCCTTCCGCCAGCTTGCAGGGATACGCGCCCAAACGCATAGTGCCCCCAAGTTCATCAACACCTTTCAGCTCGCGTAACTTGAAGATCACGCGATATGGAGTGGCGGGATTGAATTCAGTAGAATCGGCGTCCGCCAAGCCGCACATATCGCGGGCGAATTCAATCACCATCGTCTGCATGCCAAGACAAATACCAAAATACGGGATCTTATCTTCACGCGCGCAACGAATCGTATTCAACATCCCCTGTATGCCGCGCTTCCCAAATCCACCTGGCACCAGAATCCCATCGAACCGCCGCAAATAATCGCGGCACTCGGGCCACTCCATCTGCTCGGCTTCAATCCATTCGATATTGACCCGCGCCTGATGCGCGATCCCCGCATGCAGCAGCGCTTCTTTCAGGCTCTTATACGAATCTTCATACTCAACGTATTTGCCCACCAGCCCAATGCTGACTTCGCGCAGCGGGTTCTGCATCCGGTTCAACATGTCCAGCCATCGGGAGAGATTGTGCGGACCAGCCTTGCAGTTCAACATTCGCAGCACGCTCTCATCCACGCCCTGCTCTGCGAAGACCATCGGGATCTCGTACACCGAATCCACGTCCTTCGCTGTGACCACGCTTCGGACATCTACGTCGCAAAACAGCGCGATCTTTTCTTTCACCTCATCCGGCAACGCACGCTCGGAGCGGCACAATAAAATATCCGGCTGAATGCCAATCGCACGCAGCTCTTTTACGCTATGCTGCGTCGGCTTAGTTTTCAACTCCTGCGCCGCGGCAATCCACGGCACCAGCGTGAGATGGACGAAAAGCGTGTTCTCGCGTCCCTCTTCATGCCGCATCTGCCGGATCGCTTCGATGAATGGCAGCGACTCGATATCGCCCACCGTTCCACCGATCTCCACAATCGCTATGTCTACGTCCGCGGCCACCTTGCGGCACGCTGCCTTGATCTCATTCGTAACGTGAGGAATCACCTGTACGGTTTTGCCCAGGTAATCGCCGCGCCGTTCCCGCGTAATGATGTTTTCGTAAATACGCCCAGAGGTAAGATTGTTGCTCTGCGTCAGCGCAGCGTGCGTGAACCGTTCATAGTGCCCCAGATCCAGATCCGTCTCGGCCCCATCATCCGTAACGAAAACTTCCCCATGCTGAAACGGACTCATCGTGCCTGGATCGATATTCAGATACGGGTCGAATTTTTGCAGGGTGACGCGGAGGCCCCGGCTTTCGAGAAGGCAGCCGATTGACGCCGCCGCTATTCCCTTCCCCAGTGAAGAAACGACACCGCCCGTAACAAAAATGTACTTGGCCATGAGTTCTCGCTAGCAACGCCCCCTTGCGTTCATTCAGCTATAACCTACTGAATTGGAAACCGCGGCAAAGAGTTGATTCACCTGCTCCAGATCTTCGGGCGTATCAACACCTAAAGACTCATAATCGGTCTCTACTACGCGAATGCGAAAGCCATTTTCGAGCGCCCGTAGCTGCTCCAGCCGCTCAGTCTCCTCTAAGGGGCCCATCGTTAAATCGGGATAGCGCCGCAAAAACTCAGCTCCATACACATACAGCCCGATGTGCTTGAAGTACTGAGGAAGTCCGCTGCGTCCATCACGTTCATAGGGAATAGGCGATCGTGAGAAGTAGATTGCATCGCCCGCCAAGTTCGTGACTACTTTGACAACGTTTGGATTGAGGATGTCGGTAGGGTCGACAATACGCTTATTAAGCGTGCCCATCGAGACGTCCTCGCTGGTTCGCAGCGCGTCCACGGCGCAGTCAATGGCTTCCGGATCGATGAGAGGTTCGTCGCCTTGTATGTTGACGTAAATCGCCGCGTCATGCGAAGAGGCTATCTCGGCTAAGCGATCTGTTCCCGACGGATGATCCGGGCGCGTCATGCACGCCTTACCGCCGAAACCGCGCACCACGCTCGCGATCCGTTCATCGTCGGTCGCCACCAGCACATCGTCAAGGTATCGCGCCATCTGCGCACGTTCCCAAACGTGCTGCACCATTGGCCTACCAGCAAGTATGGCAAGTGCTTTTGCAGGAAAGCGAGAGGAGGCAAATCGGGCGGGAATTACACCCAATATCCGCGTCCGCACAACTGAGTGTAGCACTGCCGTCCGACGGAGATGCAGGTCCCGGACGGCAGTGGCAATGCCTCAGGCCCCCGGAGCCTTGGCAGCTAAAATCATCGGCTTATCAATCTCGGGAGCTTTGGTGAACAGCTCCTTTGCCTTGCTAAACAACGCCTTGGCGATCTCGCCGTTAATATGCGTCTCGCGAGCCTTCTCATCAGCGAAGGTGTCAAAGATGCCGTACTTCGATGGCCCAATTTTCAAGGCATACCACGTCGTGGTGCCCGCTTCCTTCTCCGCCATCGGCTGAGCCGACTTTAGAAACTCTTCTACTTCTTGTTCCTTGCCCGGCTTGGCTTCAAGCTGTGCCCAAATTGCAAATTTGTCCATAATTCATCCTAACGGCTCGATAGAGTCACGTTTACCCTCCAGACTGCAGCAAAACACATTAATTTAAATTTCTCTTCAAATTCGTAACGGTTTCTATGTCAGAACTTCTACTTAACTGTAATGGCGCTCCTAGAGCAGCAATCCGGGCCGCGTCGTACAGTGCCGCGTAGCCGTTCGCGGCGCCTGACTGTCAGGACCATTGCCCTTATCTGCCTTGCTACCTGGATTTACCTTTTAGTTTGGAAGTGGCCGTTTACTCAAAAGGCAGTCGAATCAGCACTAAATAAGGAATCCTTAGAATCCGTTCATATCGGATCTTTTCACCCCACCTTTTTTCCTCTCGGTTATGTCGCCGAAAATGTTCATTTCGCGGGCAACGCTCAAAAGCGCGCGCCTGAGATGACACTCCGTAAATTAGTGATCGTCGCCAGCTGGCTTGACCTACTTACACTGACTAAGAGACTCGATCTGGTTTCCATCGAAGGCCTTCGAGTGATCGTGCCTAACGTCCCCGCGTCGTCCTCTGCGGCACAAAGCAAAAGTGCACCGCCCAGGTTTTTGGAAATCGGCCAAGTGCATGTGAAAAACTCCTCCGTGGAACTTTCTCCATCGGAGTCGGATCCAGAACCATTCAGTCTCACAGTGCAAGACCTTACCGTTAACCACATGAGCAGCAAGCGTGCGGGATCGTTCTCGGCCATCGCCATCATCAACAAGCCTCGCGGACCAATTCGGGTTTCAGGACAGATCGGCCCCTGGCACTGGAATAACATGGGCAACACGCGGCTCTCCGGCACCTTTGATCTTCGGCACGCCGACCTGAACGCGATCGGCGGTCTGGGAGGACTGCTGGACATGCAGGGCAAGTTTGCCGGTCCGCTCAATCACATACATTGCAGCGGTACCGCCGATGTGCCGCAACTCCGCGCGTCGGCAGACGCTCACGAAGTTCACGTATCCTCAACCTTCGCTGCCAGCGTGAATGGAATCACAGGCGACACTACGCTGGAGCAGGTGGATTCCCATCTGAACGGCACCCTCGTGCAGTCACAAGGCGACGTCAAACAAACTTCTCAAGAGACCGGCAAAACGGCATCACTGCGGTTCTCTGTCGAGCAAGGTCAACTTACTGACCTTCTGCTACTGTTCACTACATCCCGAAAGCCTGCAATGACAGGTATATTCGACCTGCGCCTCAACGCGGAATTGCCACCGGGAAATGCAGATTTTTTAAAGAAGCTCACGTTTTCAGGCGACTTTGGCATCGATCGCGGCCACTTCACCAAACCTCAGGCACAACAGGCCGTTAATGAACTCAGCGACAGTGCGCGGGGGCTGAAAGTGAACAAGGGGATAGCCGGCGAAGACGGCCCAATGACTCTCTCCGACCTATCCGGCCATTTTTCAGCGCGAGGCGGGCTTGCTACGCTATCTCAAATTCACTTCACGATCCCGGGAGGCCACGCAGTGATGTCCGGCACTTACAATCTCTTGAATGAGAATATCCATTGCAGCGGAGTTCTACGCACCACCGGCAACGTGTCCGACACCACCTCCGGCGTCAAGGCAGTTATGTTGAAAGTACTTGTTCCCTTCCTGAAAAAACGCTCCGTGACCGTTGTTCCGTTTGTTATCACCGGCACCGTGCAACATCCAAATTTTGGTCTTAATCTTATGGATAAGGATAAGCACCACTGATCGTGTTGTTGGCCGAATCGCCTCGCGCCTAGTCTTCATCTATCTCGGTGAGATGAATAGAAGAGACATTCTGCAGTTGTTCGCGGCCGCAGCAGCCGGGCTTGCCTCTCGATCGTTCGTTCTCGGACAGGGTTCTCTTGCCGTTCAGCCATTGACGGATCGTTTGAGCGTGCTCAGCGGCGCTGGCGGCAACATCACCATACTCCGGTCTGACGATGGACTCCTGCTGGTGGATTCCGGCCTGCCGGACACGTCGGCTGCCGTCCTATCTAAAGTCAAGGAGTCAATCGCCCTTCCAGTGCAGCACCTGATCAACACCCACTGGCATTACGATCACGTAGGCGCAAACGAAGCTCTCGGTAAATCGGGAGCACACATCATGGCTCATGAGAACTGTGCCAAACGTCTCGCAACTCATCAACGCATTCAGTTTTTCAACCGCGATTTCGGCCCTATGTCGCCCGATGGTCTACCCAAAGAAACGTTCAAGACGAAAAGTAATCTTACGTTTGGCAATCAAAACATCGAGTGCGCATATCTCCCGCCCGCTCACACCGACGGCGACATCACCGTTCGCTTTGCTGATGCCAACGTGTACAGCACGGGTGATCTCTTCTTCTGCGGGATGTACCCCTTTATCAACTATTCATCCGGCGGTTCCATCGAAGGCATGATCCGAAACTCGGCGGCAATCCTCAAAGTCGTAGACTCGAATACAAAAATCGTGCCGGGCCATGGCCCGCTCGGCAGCAAGGCCGATCTGCAACAGTCGCACGACATGCTTGCGGACGCCAATGAACAGGTATCGAAGCTGATTCAACAGGGAAAAGGACTGGATGGACTCATCGCCGCACAGCCAACGAAAAAATATGATACGCAGTGGGGCGGTGGGTTCATGAAACCCGCTGATTGGCTGAGGATGATGTATCAGGGAAAGACTCAGACGGGCGCCAAAGAAGCGTAAAAAGCATATCAAGCAGGCCCGGTTCACGGGCCTGCTAATTCTATCTAGAAACTCTTAACAGAGGCTCTGATGGTCAGAAGCGGTCTGCGATCCTTGGCCTACGCCAGGGAAACTTGCTCAGCCTGAAGACCTTTGGGTCCGTTCTTTACGACGAACGAAACGCGTGCCCCTTCATCCAGGCTCCGATAACCAGCGGACTCAATCGCCGAGAAATGGACAAATACATCTTCCCCATTCTCACGTGCGATAAATCCGAAGCCCTTCGAAGCGTTAAACCACTTAACAGTGCCTGTTTCTTTCATATCTTTCTTCTCTCTTTCTTGCGACTAGAACCTAACACATCAATTGAGGGAATCGAAAGCTGCTTACCATGAAAGGTGGGCCGTACGAGTAGTTCAAGTGAAGGAAGGAATCTACGTGCTACTCAAAGATAACCATTACCGCGGCATCTGTCAAATTTGTGAAGCAGCTTTTTGTGACATATTTTAATGTCTTCCGCCCCTCCAAAAAGACCAGTACTCTTCAAGACTGCACTTTGCGAATGGTCGTCCCGCGCTTAGATTGCTCTTCTGGAGTGGCTCGAACGTAATCTACGGTAGACCGCGCCGGTGGCGGCTGCGCCTTGCCTTTATTCTCCGCAATCTTCTCGGAAATAGCTCGATTCTGCGCAATCCGGCGCGCGGTCCGCTCCGCGGGAGTCAACAGATGAAATGGTTTGTTCATGATTCCGCCTTCTTCCATCATCTCGCATCTACCGAATGGCGGAAAGGGCAGGTTGGGTATCCATTCCCATGGCGTGTCACACCTACATAGCCGGGCCCCGCCGGACAAATCAACAGTACGTTTACGACGGCTGAAGTCCCGCGTTGACGCTTGAAGTCGTTCTAGGCGGGCGCACTATCAAGGGCAGAAGTATCGAAACCGCTACAACGCCAGCTACAACATGCAGCCCGCTCTGGTATCCACCGGCGCTCTCGCGCATGCGGGCGATCAGGATTGGGCCAAAAACGCTGGCAAAGCTCCAGGCTGTCAGCATCAACCCGTAGATAGGGCCAACATTGCGAGCCCCAAAATAGTCGGCCGCAAATGCCGGCATTGTCCCAAAGCCTCCTCCGTAGCACATCAATATTAAGAAGGCTAAAATAGTAATCAACTCCGCTGAATGCGCATACGGTAAAAACCAGAACAAAAGAACCTGTATGCCAAACATGATCAGGAAAGTCATCCTGCGAGTCAAGGCGTCGGAAGCCCAAGCCCAGAAGACTCGCCCTAGCGCGTTGCCGATTGCTACAATGCCTACCATTTCAGCCGCCTGAATCGCATTTACGTGACCTAATTCTTGAAACATCGGCGATTCTTGTGAGATCAGCGTAATGCCCGCCGAAGTATTCAGGAATAGCAGCAGCCAAAGTGCCCACCACTGCCATGTCTGCAGAGCACTGGCCAAGTTGTATTCCTGCCTGGATCTTTGGCCTGATTGAGTGCCGCTGGGCGACCATCCGGCTGGTGCCCACTCGGCGGGTGGGTTCTGCATAAACCAACCAGCAACCACTGTTACTACAAGGTACGCAACGCCCAGGTAAGCAAATGTAGGCAGCACCCCCACGCTCTGAATCAAATGCGTAGCCACGGGCGCGGTAATCAATGCTCCTACGCCAAATCCTCCAACTGCAATGCCCGTCAACAGTCCCCGTTTATCAGGAAACCACTTCACTAAAACCGAAACTGGAACGATATAAGCGAGTCCTAATCCGGCTCCCCCGATCAGGCCATACGTTAGATACAGCCACCAGAGCCTACCGTTACTGAAGCTGGCCAGGAATACTCCTAGCCCGTAAAGGACGCCCCCCGTGACCGCCACCACTCGCGGCCCACTTCGGTTCAGCCACAAGCCCCCGAAGAACGCCGCAAACCCCACCGCAAAGATCGCCAGAGTGAACGTAAGAGTTACTTGAGATGCGCTCCACCCGAACTGCTTCGTCAGTGGTACGCGAAAGACGCTCCAGGCGTACACAGCGCCTAGACACACCTGCATAATTACTCCCGCCAACGCAATTCCCCAACGGTTCTTCGTCTGCATCGTTCCCCCCTGGAAGCCCAGCGACAAGGCCCGCATCTGTCTATTCGACGCCAATTTTAAAAAAAGTTGTCGTAGGCTAGCACCCGGTTTCGTTTACTCGCTGGAGTCTCGTACTGTCTATCTTGCATTCTGGAGGGACTGTCAATAGCCGGCTGCTATGCCGCAGCCTCAGTTTTTTGCCCGATGTCGTCGATAAAACTTATGATAAATGTCAGGCGAAAACTCTTTCAGAAGGTTCGATGCCATGTCCACTCCCAGTTGGCTAGCAAGTTTTACCAGCGCATCCGACACGTCCCGGTCTTCGGGATAGTACGCATTAGAGATAGCCACCGCAGTGGCGTTGCCCATCACTTCCGAATAGTTGAACTGCGTGCCGCCGCCGTCTGTATGAGTCCAAAAGATCTGGCCGATCGCATATCCGGCCCTGGATAAACCCGTCCCTTTCCCACGCCGGAAATAGCGCGGGTCCTGGTGCAGCAAGGAAGGATAGATGGCCTCTGTCATGAAGTCACCAATCACAAAATCCGCGTACGCCGTCCCAAGATAACGGCCATAAGCCGCTGCGCCATCCCCGAACGATCGGTTCGAATTCGTCAGCTGGCCCTCGCCCGCAAAGGCCGCTGCCAACACAAACGTGCCCCGGTCAAAAGAATCCTGAGCCGCAATCTTAAACTTCTCCGACGTCGTGAGCGGGGTGTAATGTAGCAGGCTGGGAAACGTACGGTAGTTCGGAATGATTCCAAAGATGCGCTTTTGTTCGGGTTCGGGCGGATTGGTACCAACTGGCGCCTCTGGGTTTTGGATTGTTCCAGGCTGCGGAGGCGTCTCCGAAGACGGCTGCTGGCCGGAACATAACCCAGGAAACAGCATGCATCCAACCGTCAGTAGGCTCGCTGACCAGCCGATGAGTCTTCCTAGCGTTTTAGGGTGCATTGATTTGTAGTTGTGCAACTCAGTCGTTCGATGTTGACGGAGCGGTCACCTCTTCATTAAAGCGAATCGCAGACCGGAATAGATAATGCCAATGGGTGAAGCCGTAACTAATCCCCGCTAAAGCTTCGCGGACAGCTGCGCTCTAGAATCCCGGCAAACTCGGAAAAGCGCGCGGCAACTCGTCAGCCATCTCGCGCGCAGAACTAATTTGAACCAGCTCTCCCGTCCCAATTCCCGGGCAGAATGTCCCTTCAATGGTCCACGCCGCTTCATTCGCGATGAGGCTGGGCCAGAATGGGTACGTCCGGCATTGCGTCGGCTTTACTGCGTGAATCGAGCATCCCTCCGCCGTTAGGAAGCGGCAATTGTTCTGCCCTCGCGGCGGCTTTCTAAGCCGCAGCACCCGACGATAGCGGATCACAAATTGTGCTTCGAACGCCGCCGGCGTCATCCCCACATACTCAGCCGCTCGTGTCAGATCGGCTTCCGTCAGGTACACAGATCCCCGGCGAGTACAGCATTTTGTACAACCCTGCTGGCAAGCGAAGCGCATACAAATACGATTGCGACTTGCTTACATGATATCGATTGACAAGTATGAGGCGCCTTCAACGCCCTCTGTACCTCAGCGAAGGTGAGAGCGCTTTCGTGGCACCCTCACCCTCCCCCATCTACCACCAATCGTTATCGAGCAAGTTGAAGTTGATCCCAGGCAGAACCGGCGTTCCTTCCTTGCGAACTGCGTCAAGACTGTTCGGATCAAGACCCAGCGCTTTCAGAATCGTCGGCGCAACCTCCGTAGTCTCTACGGGCGTTGTGATCGTCCTCCCCGGGAATCTCGGATTGGAAAGCAGCAGAATCACGTTCGTATCGTCATGAGAAAAGCCGCCGTGCTCAGAAAGCTTTTTAGAGCTTCCTGTGTACACGACGCCCACATTCGGAGCAACAATAATGTCCGGAGATCGCGGATCGCCATTGGGCGGAAGGCCTGCCGGATTAAACATCTGATCCAGGCTGGCGCCGTAAAAGATCTGCCCGATGCCCGCTTTGGTTGCGTTTGCTTCAAGCGTGGCCACGGCGTTCCCGGTCTGACTTGATTCCGCAAGCCACAGGAGCGAAATATCGTCTTCCGTAGGCCCAATCCCGGTCGGGTTGTTAGGCGATTCAGAGGGCGGTAAAAGCGACGCGATCAGCGTCGCCGGACTCTCGCCGTTGGTCCCGCTGTGCCCCGGTATGGGGAAGAACCGGTGGGGATCGATCGGAGATTGACCGTGCTTCGCAGTGATAATCATCAGCGTTGAATCATATAGGCCGCGGTTCTTCAGCTCCGTCACCATCTCGCCGATCGAAGCATCGACAAATTCAATTTCACCCAGTAGCTCTCTCGTGGGAGTGCCTGCAGCATCCAGATATCCACCAGTGCCGACATTCTTTTCAATCAATTTCTGCCCTACGCTAACAACCTGGAAGTTCATGCCGAAAACGCTCGGGACAGGCGTACTCACATTTCCATCGTGATTCCGGCCGTCGATCTCATGAAGGATCGAGTTGACCTTCAGCGTGTCGTAGCACTGGATGTTTTCGAAGCTGTCTGTCCAGGATCCGGTTTGAGAGGGATCAGGAATGGCGCTGCAGGAAATTCCGGTCGGCGTGGTGACTCCCGGCAGAGGCACTACCGTTGAATTGATGTCCGGAGAATAGTAGTCGTCCACGTTCTTCCCATTGCCCGGGCCGGAAACGGCTGAATAGGACGGGTGCTTGTCCGTCCACGCAGTGTAGCCGCCCGCAGCATGCACCACCCCGAAAATTGTGTTTGTCCGAATGAAATTCCAGGGATAGACCGGCGCGCAGTCGTTCTTCGGATCCCGAATCAGCCGCGCTGGATCAATCGACTTGATACCGCCATCAGTGAGACCTGCCCCGGGAGCGCCACCGTTCAATTTCGTCTGATCGATATCGATTCCTTCCTCGTACTCGGTCCTCGTACCGGTGGCAGTTGCGCCGGCTACGCAAGAACCCGCGGCTACTCCGTTGCCTGTCGTCTTCGCGGGTGGATCAAGTGAACGGTCATACGCCACGTCATAAAAAGCTCCCACCGTTCGTGGAGATCCGCCCGTCACCAATGCCATCAGTCCCGGAAACGAATCCGACGGCTTGGACGCAGACGAACTCAGGTAATTGAATCCCGTCTGTCCCAGCGCGGCCAGGTTCGGACAGTACGGTTCTCCGCCGTTGGCGCCGGCGATCCCATTCGAGCAATTGATGTAATCTACCGCATGCATCCCGTCAACGCTGATCAGCAGCACATGACGAATCTGACTCTTATCGCGATCGTGAAACAACTCTTCAGAGTGGGCAGCGCAAACTCCCAAAGAACTGATAACCGCCAGCCAAAGGGCTCTCTTCTTGGTCAAGTAAATGTCTCCTGCTTGTCAGTTCTACAGGAAGCGTGTTGCAGCTATGTGAATACAGTTACCCGGGCCTCAGAGCTATGCCCTAGTGGCGACTGGCTATGTTCCGCCTTCGGCGGCAGATTTTAGAGCCTCCAGCCAGCGCTGATCACTATCGGCCAGCTTTTTCGAGGAGTAGAAAAGATGGAGCATAAAACCGTCCATGGACTCGCTCGTTTTCACAAGCGTTTGATTATTACTCGATAGCCGCTGGATTTTCCACACATGGATAGCCTTCGCCTTATATGCTGTGCCGGTCCAGGCGAATTCCTCATTAGTTTGCACGAGCGCTATTCGCGAGCGTATGTTGGTGCTACCGCTACTCCAAGCGAACTCGGTCCCACTCTGAAGTGGACCAAAAATGTTTGCCTTGGTAATATCGTGCTGCCATTTAGGCCAGCTCTTTATATCCGTTAACAGACCCCACACTCTTTCAGGTGAGGCGTTGACGGTGATCTCTAACGAGGCTTTGACCGGAGCGTTCTGTTGAATGTTCCCGTTATGCGCTAGTTGGTCGAGCTGGTCCTCTGACGGACTCACGGTGAACCGTAGAAGCAGCATCACGATCAAACGGCTCATTATTCCTCTCTATCCGCCACGAACGAAAATACGGCAGTGACTCCCGCTTGGTTCCATTTGCTCCGCGAATTGTCAGAAAGTTAAGCATATAATTTGAAGTTCGGCGTGGTGGCCCAAACGAGATCGGTCACCGGTGCGGGAGCACGTTGACAGCCACCATGTCTCCTCTCCGGCTTTCCTACTCTTGTAAGCTTTGGGAAATCACGATCACCGTCCGGGACTCCTCTTTAGGAGAGCTCCTTGATAGCCATCCAGTTTTGGATGGCCCCACTTGCTTCCTCACGCACTGGATACCGCATGTGCGTGGATGACGGATGACTTGCGGCATCGGACTGAGCGATCTGCTGAAGAAGCTTTCTGTCCTCACGATCCCCAACGTTGCCCAAGCTACGAACAGCCATCTGTCGTACGAGCGGCTCCCCCCTGGATGCGGTAGTAGCGTCCTTCATCATCTGCTTGGCCGTTACGAATCCGAAGTTATGGTGCTGTTTCGGTCCGCCTTGCTCCTTTGTAAAAGGTTGCCGGTTAAATGACATCGCATTCACGCGATCAGCCAGAGATGCGCTATGGCCGAAAATTAGTAAGATCGGCAGATTGGCATAACGAGACCCGAGCCGCTTTCCCATTTCCGAGTCCGCATTGTATGCAGACCTTAGTAAGGCGTCGTAGGCTCTCTGGCTATCTGTGGCCTGAGCAATACTTCGAACGGCCTTCTCAAGACCGGCAAGTAACTGTCTGCATATGTCGAAAGTCGCTGCCTCGCCGCTCGGATCAGTACCATCCATCACGGCATCTTCCTTCTTAAGGACTACAATTAACGCGTTTTGAACAGCAGGCTATTTCAGTGCCTCGGTGTCTGCAACTATGCTCTTTACCCCTCGGGCCCGGCTCCCGCCATCGCCTGAAGACAATTTGGGCAAATCCGTATGTGCCCGCAACTCTCGTAAGGTAGTGCACGGATACAGGAGTGTAAATATAAGACACGCAGTCACCCTTCGTTCAGCTTTTGAAATTAACAGCTTCATCAACGCGAATAACACGAGAATATTCAATCCACCGCACAACACCGGAAAAACCAGAAAGCCGCCCTCCTTGCTATTCACGAAGGCTACAAGCGAGTTCGATGCGGCTAATCGCATCCGGAGAGAGATGACCAAGTAACTCCATGGAAGGGTAAGGAAAAAGCCAACAAAGAAATTGAGAAGGAAGGCGATGGCTGCAAATAGCCAGTAAACAAGTGCGAAAGTTGCGAGCACGCTTGCGGAAGGGTGACGGCCCTCCTCAGTTTGCCCAAATCTTCCACGTGTCAGGAAATGCTCCTGCTCCTCGGGAGTGCGCACCATACGACGATACCGTCTAATGATTTCCATGTCAGCCTAAATGATCAAGGTCACCCGCCATCCCTGGCGGCATCCGAAGCCATGCCAGCCTTCTGTATGGGCTACTCCGGTCAGCAGAGCGAATACCGTCGCCAGCCTTTTTTGTGTCCCGAATTGCAGGAGCGACTGTCGGCGGACTGCCCTCATCGCCTGCGCACCTCCTGCTTCGATCGGTGCCCGCCGCAGGCGCGGCGTTCCCAACCGTCTTTCTCCTGAGCTTCTTCGCGGCTCTGCCATAGCATGTTCTCGGGTTCATCCGCGCCGCCGCATGCCAGCGGCTGAATGTGATCGATTACGTACCCTGGACAGGCGCTGTGCGCGTCTCTCCCGTGGCCGGCAAGGATAGTCGCGCCGGATCGAGAGCTGCCTTTTGCAAGATGACGAGCGCCTGGTCCGCTTCGGACGTATCAAGTGTGAGCTGTAGGGTAGCCGGATTGGGCGCAGCCGAACCGCAACGGGCAAACGCGGAACAAACCAGCAAGGTAAGGCTAAGTAAGACCGGCGAAAGAAATAGGCGACTAGGTGCCATCCGTCACCAACCAAAAAAAGAGAACACTACTGCCAGCGTGTCGTTTACGCCGTGAGTCAAGGTGCTCACCCATAGGCGGCCCGAAAAGAGATATGCCCCGCCCAGAATCAAACCCGATCCCGTGCTCTCCAGTATCCCGGTCGCTCCTTTGTAGAAGTGACCGAAACCAAACGTCGTTGCCGCGATCAGCAGCGCAACCGCAACGCCCCACCGCGAGGGGCCGAATACATCGATCGCCCGCCGCAGAAGATAGCCACGGTATCCAATCTCTTCGCCAAACGCAGCGAAGGCCCAAAGGAACAGCACCAAGCGCAAGGTGTGCAGCGGATCGTGCGCTTGAGAAATGACGGAAGACACGCGAACAGGACCTGGCCAAAAATGCTGCCCAATTGGTTGGAGAATCACGTCTTTGACCTGCAGGAGAACAACACAGACAAGGGCCGCGATGAGCGTGCGTGGCCACCATAAAGGACGCCCGTAAAGACCGGCGCTCCACACCCCTTCGCGAATACGGAACGAAGCGATCGCTAGAACTACCAGAATAGGCACTTCATTGGGGATCGCGTGGTAAACGTTATGCGCAATCACGATCGAGATCGCAACGCACACCTCCAGGAGAGATAAAAACCTCTGCTTGGGCGTCAGAAGCTTTCGGCCTTCGTTTAGCAAATCGTTCAAAGAACACCTGCTGTTGATTCAACCATACGCCTAAGACTAGTCGCACCCGGACCGGTCCGGTAAATGCTAGCCTGAGGGCGCAGTGCCGAAGAGGATTGGCTTCGTTTATTCACTTTGTGCGATTGGGTTCGTTTCGTGTTTCGGCCCGCTCCGCACCGTTCAGGCCCGCGCGCGCTGGACCGAACTCAACATTGGGCCCTTCTATGTCGCGACGGACGGCGACGTCAATGCCGCCCGGGACGCGTTGACCCAGCTCGAGCAACTCCGCTGGGTCTTAGGCGGGCTACTCGAATCAAAGGACTTGCCGAGCCTTTGGCCCATCCACGTCCTGCTTACCAATTCCGAAAAAACGAACCCATCGCAGCCTCCAGGCCAGTTCGTTTGGAAAAACGGCCTCTATGTCCTCGTCCTTCCGCCCGGCGCGCGCCTTCCGCTCGACCAAGTGACCGGCCTCTTGCTCGATGCCAACACCCCGCGCCTGCCCCGCGAGGTGGAGTCTGGACTCCGTCAGTTCTTCGCCACTCTCCAGGCGAAAGGCAGCCGCGTCACCTGGGGCGGCACTCCGTCCCATCCCGACCTGGATTGGGCCCGCATGCAACTCTTTGCCACCAAGTTCGAATACACCCTCAGCTTTCACATATTCCTGACGGCTCTGAAAGGCGGCATTGGCCTGGCAGCCGCCGAGCGGAACGCCTTCGGTAGAGATCCCCATATCCTGGAGGGGGAAGCCGCTGCCAACCTCGCTGCTCTAAATTGGCAGCCCTCCCCCGTTTCTGGCCGTCCCCTCGATCCCAAACGCGACTTCGGCGAACATTCGCTCGACGACCCCATCGCTGCCGTCTACCTTGCTGCCTACCAATCGGCGGCTGATCCGAAAGTGGCTGAACCCGCCTACAAGGCCGCCGTTAAC
>CAXUCT010000034.1:0-7741 GCA_964249415.1 uncultured Bryobacteraceae bacterium
TTGTGGAGCGGTCGGCGGGATTGTTGGAGGTCGCGATTACGCAAGATGCGGCGCGGGAGATTGCCCGGCGAGGACGCGGCACGCCGCGTATTGCGAACCGCTTGCTGCGCAGAGTTCGCGATTATGCGCAGGTGCGGGCGGACGGGCATATCGATGGCGGCGTGGCACAGGCTGCTTTGGATTTGCTGAACGTGGACCGTTATGGCCTGGATGAAGTGGACCGGAAGATCATGATGACGGTCATGGTGAAATACGGCGGTGGTCCAGTAGGCTTGAGTACGATTGCGGCGTCTATAGATGAGCAGCCGGACACGATCGAAGAAGTGTATGAGCCGTACCTGATGCAGTTAGGATTTCTGGATCGAACACCGCGTGGACGGATCGCGACGGACCGGGCGTTTGATTACTTTCAGATTTCGCGGGCGCCGCGTTTCCCCGACCAGAACCCATTGTTCTAATGGCGGGTAAGCGAGTCTATCTCTCGCTCGGTTCTAATTTGGGCGAGCGCGAGCAGAATCTGAAGCGCGCGCTGATGGCGCTGGAGCGGGAGCGGATTCAAGTTGTAATGCGATCTTCCCTGTATGAGACCGAGCCGCAGGACGTAGCGGGGCAGCCGTGGTTCTTAAACATAGTCGCGGAGTGCGAGACGAGTTATTTTCCGCTGCAACTGCTCTGCGTGGTGGAGAGAATTGAGCGTGAGCTGGGGCGCAAGCGCGGCGCTGAGACGATTCGAAGAGGGCCGCGAACGATTGACATCGACATTCTCTTGTTTGGGAACGTGTGGATGGAGACGCCGCAGTTGACGATTCCGCATGCGCGAATGTTGGAGCGGCGATTTGTGTTGGAGCCGTTGGTGGAAATTGCGCCAGGTTTGCGGGAGCCGCGGACGAAGGAATTGTTGAGCGGGTATTTGCGAAAGATTTCGGGGCAGACGGCGCGGAAGATTTAGGGTGAGCGTGACTTGGGACATAATCGCCGGACATGGATGATTTTCCTCAGTTCATGAAGAATGCCGCGAATAGAGTCGCACGGACTCAGCAGGCCACACCGGGCGTGGAAGGGTATGTTTTTGACGGGGTCGAAGGCAGCCAGATTGCATTTTGGACGTGCCACGAGAATGCAGAGTCGGAAGCGCACACGCATGAATATGACGAGTACATGCTGGTGGTGCAAGGCTGTTACACGTTGATTATCAATGGGCATCGAACTAGAGTGCAGGCCGGAGAGGAGTACTTCATTGCGCGAGGTACGCTTCACAGCGGGGAAGTTGTTGCGGGAACGAGAACGATCCACGCGTTCGGTGGGCACCGTGCGGATCGGGCAATTGAACCAAGGCAGCAGTGAGGAAAGTCGCCGCCGCTGCTTGCCGGGTCATTAAGTTAGGACAGCTTGGGATCAGTAATTGCATCTCGGGTTCCACCGATGAACTCCAGCAACTCTTCGTTCAGGCGGTCGGCCGCGGTTAGGAAGAGGCCATGCGGCTCACCGTTGTACTCGCTTAAAGTTGCGTTTGGCAGAAGTTTGGCTGATCTGCGGCCGGAAGCATCGATGGGCACAGTGGAGTCGCCGGTGCCGTGAATGATCCGGACTGGAATGGAGATGCGCTTCATCTCTTCACGGAAGTCGGTGGTTGACCAAGCCTTCGCGGCCGCGAGCGTAGCACGAAGGGAGCCCGTAAGCGCCATTTCCTGGGACCACTCCAGGTCGGGCTCGGAAACGGTGTGCTTCAGAGCGGTACGGCCATAAAACTTCGGTCCAAACTCTTTTAAGAAAGCTGGCCGGTCTTTGCGGAGGTTCTCGTCGATATCGGCAAAGATTTTGGGGTCCACGCCTTCCGGATTGTCGGCTGTTTTCAGCAGGTAGGGTGTCACGGCGGAGAGCAGGACTGCCTTCGTCACGCGAGTTGTTCCGTAGCGGCTCAGGTATCGCACCACTTCGCCGCCACCCATGGAGAAGCCCACCAGCGTTGCTCCATGCAGTTCGAGGGTTTCTATCACGGCGTTGAGGTCCGCAGCGAACGTATCGTAATCGTATCCGCTCCAGGGCTGATCGGAACGTCCGTAGCCACGCCGGTCGTATTGGATGACGCGCAAACCACGTTCGGCTAAAAACGTAGCCTGCTTCTCCCACATATCGCTGTTGAGCGGCCAGCCGTGGATCAGCACTACCGGCGTTCCGGTTCCCCAATCGGTGTAGTAAATCTCGGTTCCGTCTGGCGTCTTTACGAATGGCATAACGTTATCTTCTCGTATGCACGGGAACACCGCTTGCTCACGCGCGGCTCAGTAGGCGTTATTTCGTGAGTTGGACGACGTCGATCTCCTGCAGCAATCTGAGCGAACGCGTGGGCCGCTTGTCATGTGGCACGATGATGCGCAGCGGACCCTCATTGGGCGCGAGCGCTTGGCCGTAACGCTTGTCCGCTACGATGATGCCGGAATCGACAACGGTTGGATCGAGGTCGGCCAAAGCATACACGACTTCATATCCATCGGTGGCAAGCGCCGCTATGTAACTCGAAAGCTGCTTGCCATGCAATCCGTTGCCGAAATCCATGCCGGCCTGGGTAAGGACGTCGCGTAGGAGCGGGCCTTCATAGCCGATTTGCTTATCGTGGTCATTCAACACAGCGGTGTGCCGGGGCAGTTTGGCGAGGTTGGCGGCGGTGACCGTTATGGGCGCGTCGTTGATGCGCACAACGATCTGCGCCGAGGCCTCGAAGCATGCCAAGAAAAGACAAAGGATAATGGACCGCACGACCGTACTTTAGCGCGTTAGCTACGTCGTAGCGCTAAAATGTCCTTCATGCCAGCAAGCGAGCATTTGAAGGTCTTGTCTGTTCGCTGCCTGAATCGCAGGTCCGCCGAATCAAGAGTCTTGCTGCTAGTCGTGGCGTTAGTGTTAAGGAGGCGGTGCATCAAGCCCTAGAATCGTGGGCTTCAACGACCGCGGCTCACTCTCCCGAGCCGCTCGATGCCCTCGAAGGCTCGTTGGCTGATGTGGATATTCAGAGCCTCATGCGGCAGGAACAGGAATCTGAGCTGAGAAAGGACCGACGCGTCAGCCTTCGTTGACGGGATCGGGCTGTTCTTTGGGATCGAGCTTTTCGACCAGCACGGTAGCAATCCGATTGCGGTCCATGTGCGTGATGGTGAAGCGGCGGCCGCCGTAGTCTACCGACTCTTTCAGGATCGGGATGTGGCCGATTTGGAAAAGCAGGAAGCCGGCGAGTGTTTCAAAGCCGGCCTCGCTGGGCAGAGCGAGATTATAACGATTCTCGAGGTCACGGATGGTGGTTGCGCCTTCGAGTTGCAGGACTTTGTCCTGGTAAGAGGCAATGGGACGAACGGTGTCGTGCTCGTCGCCAATGTCGCCGAAGACTTGTTCGAGCACGTCTTCCAAAGTGACCAAACCGGTAACAGTTCCGAACTCATCGACTACGAGGGCCATGTGGGTGTGATTAGTGCGGAACTCATCTATTAATTGATTAAGCGGCTTGGTTTCGGGCACGACGAGAGGCTTGCGCACGAAGCGGCGCAAGCGGAAAGGACGCGCGGCGCGGCGGCCGGCACTTTGGGCAACATGATTGAAGCGGCGTTCGTCCAAAACGCGAATGAGGTCCTTATAGTGGACGATGCCGATGATCTGTTCGGGGCGGTCTTCATAGACGGGAACGCGGGTGAACTTGTGTTCGGCCATGACGCTGAGGACATATTCAAGTTCGGCATCGACAGGTAGAGAGACGATGCTGTGGCGCGGTGTCATGATCTCGCGGGCGGAGTAGCCGGAGAGCTCGATGAGGCGCTGGATGGCGTCCTGCTCAAACTCTTGCAGATGACCTTCGTGGCGGCTGGATTGGACGATGTATTTCAGTTCTTCGGGCGTATGGCCGCCGCGGGCGTGTCCCGCTCCGAGACCGAGAGCGCGGAGGATCAGGGCGGAAGTGCGCTCGATCACGACAACAAAGGGCTGGGAGACGCGATAGAAGAATAACAGCACTGGCGCGGCGAGAACGGCAACGCGATCGGCTTTCTCGAGCGCGAGATTTTTTGGCACGACTTCACCGATGATGACGTGGGCGTAGCTGATGACAAGAAATGCGAGGGCAAAGGCGATGCCGTGGAGCAAGACTGCTGAGGCTTGAAAGTGGAGCTTGGCGAGCGCGGTGCTCAGAAGGCGGTATAGCGTATCTTCTCCGGCCCAGCCGAGACCGAGGCTGGCGAGGGTGACGCCGACCTGGGTGACGGAGAGAAGGCGGCCGGGGTTGGCGAGCAGGCTGAGAGCGCTTTGAGCACCGGCCTGGCCTTGTTGGGCAAGCTCACGAAGGCGCGATTGGCGTACGGAGACGAGCGAAACTTCGGCTGCGGCAAAGAACCCGTTGGCGGCAAGGATCAACAGCAGGACGATGAGACGGAGGGCCATTGCGGCTTAGCGGAACGGTGCTCCGTCAGCGAAGAAGAGTGAAACAGCAAAGTAGAATCGAGAGGTGCTAACCCGCTTCGTGCGCGTCATCAATGTGAGCATAGCGATTCTGATTGTGCTCATCGCGGTCGCCGTGTACTGGTATGCGGTACGTCCGCTGCCGAAGATGTCGGGACAGATGGTGGCGCCGATTGGGAGATCCGCTGTGATCAAGCGAGATGCACGCGGAGTTCCGCACATTGAAGCGTCATCGTGGCAGGACGCAATTTTTTTACAGGGTTACGCAACAGCTCAAGACCGATTGTGGCAGATGGACAGCTTGCGGCGCTTCGGCGCGGGAGAACTGGCGGAGGTTTTCGGGACGGGCGCGCTGGCGCTGGATGAGCGTTCGCGGGCGATGCGCATGCGCGCGATAGCGGAAAGCGAACAGCAGCATTTGAGGGCTGAAGACAGGGAAGTATTCGTGGAGTACGCGCGCGGCGTGAACTACTTTATTGACACGCACCGGGGGGACTATTCGCTGGAGTTCTCGCTGCCTGGTCATGAGTATGACCCGCGGGCTTGGAGTTTGACGGATTCGCTGCTGATTGGGTTGGTGATGTTTCGCGACCTGGCGGACTCGTCAAGGTTTGAGTTTGATAAAGGCGCGCTGATGAACGTGGCAGATCCATTGAAGGTGAGAACGCTTTTTCCGGCGGTCGAAGGACAGCGGGAGAGCCCGGGATCGAATGCGTGGGCGGTTTCCGGAGCGCATACGGCGGACGGGAGGCCGATGGCGGCGAATGATCCGCATTTAGCGTACGCTATTCCCGGCACGTGGCATTTAGTGCATTTGAAAGCGCCTGGATTGGATGTTTCCGGCGCGGCGCTGCCGGGCGTGCCGGGCGTGATTACAGGGCATAATCAGCAGATTGCGTGGGGCGTTACAAACCTACAGACTGACGTGATGGATCTTTATGCGGAGCAGATGGACGAGCGAACCGGCCGGTACGTTTTTCAGGGCAAAGCGCAACAGGCGCAGCTGGACCGGCAATTCATCGGCGTGCGCGGCGCGAAAACGGTGGAGATGAATACCTGGGTGACGCGGCATGGTCCGGTGATCTTTCACCGCAACGGGAAGAGTTTTAGCATGCGATGGAGCGCGACGGAGGGTTTCGGCTTTCCCTTCTTCGACGTAGATCGAGCGCAGAATTGGGAGCAGTTTCGCGCGGCGCTGAGCAGTTTCTGGGGACCGGGGCAGAACTTCGTTTATGCAGACCGGGCGGGGAACATTGGGTACCAAGCCACGGGACGCGTGCCGGTGCGCCGCGATTTTGAAGGCGACGTGCCGCTGGACGGTTCGTCAGGACAGTTTGAGTGGGACGGATACATTCCCTTCGAGCAGTTGCCCAATCTTTACAACCCGGCGTCGGGAATGATTGTGACGGCTAATCAGAATCCGTTTCCAGCGGACTTCGCTTACAAGGTAGAAGGGAGCTTTGCGGATCCTTATCGCGTGGAGCAGATTCGAGCGCTGCTGAGCGCGCGCCAGAAGCTGACCGTGAGCGATATGCTGGCGGTGCAGAAAGACGTGTATTCGGCATACGATCACTTTTTAGCCAAGCAGGTGATTGCCGCGTTTGCTAAACGCGGAAGCGGAGCTGAATTGATCGGCGAGGCGGTGGCCATTCTGCGCGGATGGGACGGGCAGATGGATAAGGACGAAGCGGCGCCGCTGATGACGAGGTTGTTCAACGCGCAGATGGGGACGGCGCTGGTGGATTCGTTGGTGCCGCAGAAGGCAGGGGGCAAGAGCGGCGAGCACATCAGTGGACTAGCCGGCGCTCGGGCATCGGTTCCTGATATTGCTCCGCGACCATGGATTATTGAGGGGTTGTTGCGGCAACGCCCGAAGGGATGGGTGGCCAGCGATGATTGGGACGGATGGATAGTTCAAAACTTCGCTGCCGCTTTAGAGGAAGGGCGGCGCAGGCAGGGCACGCCGGTTTCGAAGTGGTGCTGGGGAAAGATGCTCGAGTGGGATCTACAGCATGCCGTGGGCAAGCAATTGCCGCTGGTCGATCGATTCTTTGATATTGGTCCGGTAGAGATGAGTGGATCCGGTACGACCGTGAAGCAGACCACCAGCACCTTGGGACCGTCCGAACGGATGGTGGTGGACTTGGGCGACCTGGACAAATCGGTGCAGAATCTGCTGGTAGGCGAGTCAGGAGCGGTGGCGTCGGCCCACTACAAGGACCAGTGGGCCGCCTATTACGTGGGCAAGAGCTTTCCCATGCAGTTCCAGCACGTGGACGCGAAGGAAGTACTTGAGATCAGGCCGGGGCGTTGAATCCGATACGAGTGGGTGCGAAGCCGGTGATGGCGCTACTGGTGCGTTGCGTCGATCAACTCCGGTTGTGGTTCTGCTGAACTGGCGGAGTACAATTCTACGACGTCTTCCGGGCGGCCTTGGACGAGGACGCGCCCTTGTTCAAGAAGGATGGCGCGATCGCAGTGAGTGGTGACTTGCGACATGCTGTGGCTGACGAACAGGATGGTCTTGCCGACGGAGCGGAAGCGGTCGAGACGATCAAAACACTTTTTCTGGAACGCCATGTCACCGACGGCAAGGATCTCGTCGATGACGAGAATGTCCGGGTCGACTTCGGTCGCCAAGGCAAGCCGCATATACATTCCGGAAGACTATTTCTTTACGGGGGAGTCGATGAAGTCGCCGATATCGGCGAAATCGATAATACTTTGCTCGCGGGCCAGCATCTCGCGCCTGGAGAACCCGAGCAGGAGGCCGTTCAAGATAACGTTTTCGCGGCCTGTCAGTTCGGAGTGGAAGCCGGCTCCGAGTTCGTTCAGGGGGGCGAGCGTGCCGGTGACGGTGATGGCGCCGGCGGTCGGTTTGTAGACACCGGCAACCATTTTAAGCAAAGTGCTCTTGCCCGAGCCATTGCGTCCGACGATGCCGATCATCTCGCCCTTGCACATTTCGAAGGACACATCGCGGATGGCGTCAAACTCCTGGTAATGCGCTTGGTGGCGGAAAAACTTCGAGAATAGCTCGCGTAGCGTGTCGGGCCGTTCCTGGATCAGGCGAAATCGCTGGCTTACGTTTTGAACCTGTATGACGACTGGATTCCGGTTCATGCGGCTTAGACGTAGAAGACGAAGTTGTCCTGATAGTGACGGAATATGGAAAAGCCGATGAACAGTGCCAGGAAAGCGCAAATGAAAGAAGCGAGGATGGACTGGCCAGTAGGCAGCATGCCCCAATAGACGCTCAGACGGAAGCCGTTCATCACAAAAATGAGCGGGTTGAGTTTAA
>CAXUCT010000034.1:7751-17475 GCA_964249415.1 uncultured Bryobacteraceae bacterium
ATCCAATGGAGGCGCGCCGGGAAGACGTTTATATCGTACAGAATGGGCGTGGCGTAGAGCCACATCTGAAGAAGGATTTGGAGGATATGAGATACGTCTCTGTAATAGACGTTCGCGGCGGCAAACAGAAAGCTGGCGCCTAATGTAAAGAGAGAAAGCGCGAGCAGCGGAACGGGTAAGTAAATCCAAGTCCAGTAGAAGGGGTGGCCCGTAACAAGGACAATGATTGCGAGAGGGATCAGCGAAAGCAACAGGTTGATCAGATTAGAGACCAGCGCAGCGACAGGGAAAACCAGCTTCGATATACGGACTTTCTTGATGAGGTCTGCATTGCCCACGATGGATTCGGTGGCATAAGAAAGAGATTGCGCGAAGAAAGTGAACGGGAACAGCATGCTGAGCAGGAAGACCGAATAATCCTGTACCGGCGACCGCATGACTCTGGAGAACACGAAAGTAAGAACCAGCATGAGAAGCAGCGGGTTCAGAAGAGCCCACAAAAAGCCTAGGAACGAGCGCTTATAGCGGATTTTTAATTCCTTCAAGGCCAGAGCCCAGATGAGTTCGCGGTAGCGGTATGTATCCCGGACGAGTTCAAGCATTTCTGTCAGGTTTTGGCGGCGATTCAGGCGCCGCAGCGGAGACGGAATGGTACATGCGGTTTCCTCCGATTGTAACTTGGGGACGCATGCTGGCCGTTAGTGGCCGCCGGCTCTGGGTGAGGAGAGGGGTCCTAAGAATAAACCGGAATGATGCTAAGAAGAGGCGACCCCGATGGATTGATTGGAGCCGGTGGCGCGGCCTGCTAGCGCAAACCGGTTGGCGGTCATGCCCCAAGGACACGAACTTTGGAAAAAACATCTTTAACCGTTTTGCTGGTCGAGGATAGTCCAGATTACGCGGAATTGATTCAAGACTGGCTCGCCGCTGGCAGCGATGAGATGTCTTTCGTATTGAATTGGACAGACACGTTGAGCGCAGGAGTGAAGCGGCTAGCGTCAGGGGGCGTGGACGTCATGCTGCTGGATCTTGGGCTGCCGGATTCGAACGGCGCAACAACATTCGCAAAGATCAGGGCGCAGGCTCCGGACGTACCCGTTATTGTCCTGAGCGCGGCCGACAGCGAATCGCTGGCGTTGCAGTTGATCCGAGAGGGAGCCGAGGATTACCTCGTTAAGGATACGTGCACGAGCGCGGCACTGATTCGCGCAGTGCGATATGCATACCTGCGGCGCGGTTCTCAGGCCAAATCGAAAATCGTGGGTAAGCGGGCGGATCAGGGCAAAGTAGCTGGCGTGATCGGAGCAAAGGGCGGCCTTGGGACAACTACTATTGCCTATAACTTAGCCGCTGAGCTGCGCCTGCAGACGGAAGAAAAGGTGCTTCTGGGCGATTTGGACGTTCACACCGGACAAGTGTCGTTCCTCGCCGGAGTGGAGCCTCAATACTCGTTTCTCAACGCTGTTGAGAACAAGAGCAGGCTAGATCATTCTTTTTGGCAAGCGCTAGGCACCGAGGGACCGGTTGGATTACACATCATGCCGTCTCCGATTCTGCTGGGCGAAAAAGAGTTGGATGCGGATGCGTTGAAAGCCGTTTTGGACGTAGCGACCCCACTTTATGAATGGACGATTTTAGACTTAGGCCGGGTGGACCGCCTGTCGATGCAGCTGTTAGACAAAGTACATGAGGTCTTCCTTGTCACTTCCACTGCCATCGGAGCGCTTTACGAAGCCAGGCGTGTGATTGGCGCGCTGGGGAATGCGCAGATCGACAGGGATTGCATTCACCTGATCGTCAACGAGTTTGAAAACAGGTCGTTCTCCGGAAGCGAACTGAATAGCATTTTCGGGATTCCAGTTTATGCAACCTTAGCGGCCGACGATGAAGAACTTCAGAAAGCGTGCATCAATAAAACACTGCCGAGCGAAGGCAGCAACTTTCGCAAACAGATGGTTAAATTAGCACGCAAAGTTGCAGGACTGCCTGAGAAGAGAGCAAAGGGCGGCTTGGCTCTATTTCCTTTTACAAACAAATTTCGCAGGCCGGATGCGAATGCCTAATTATTCGTAAGGGCGAAGCGGGCGGACAAAGAAATGAGCGAAACTGGCCTGGTCCTTTTGGTGGGCGGAAGCGCAGAGAATCTTGAGCCGGTCAAGGATGCACTTGCCCGTGACGAGGTGGAGCTCAGCGTTCAGTATATTGAACGTTTTCGAACGGCATTGGCGCGCATTGCAGGCGGCGGAGTAGCTGCCGTTCTTCTCTACATTTCATCTCGGAATGAAAGCCACGCGCGCGATGCGCTTGTAGCATTGAGGACTGGAGCCCCGGAGATCGCCATCGTTGTCCTATGTGAGACCAGCGAAGAAGGGATAGCTGCGCAAGTGCTTTCAGCGGGCGCTGTAACGTATATCGTTCGCGGCAACTGGGAAAAGGATCTGAAGCAGCGTGTGCTCTTGGAGATGGAGGGCCGGCGAGTTAAACTCCAGCGCCCAAACAGAACTGCCGGTGATGGAACGCTTGTTGCCTTTCTTGGCGCGAAAGGTGGCGTGGGTACAACCACGGTGGCGGTGAATGTCGCGGCCGAGCTCGCTTCCGCTTCGAAGGTGACTTTGGCAGAGCTGCGGCGTCCATTCGGCACGTTATGTCACTTCTTCCGGCCACATCGAACGGCTCGCGGACTTCGAAGCTTACTAGAGGCAACGCCCGGTGAGATGGATGCTTTCGACGTCGAGTCCTGTTTGTGGCCGAACCGAGCGGTTCCGGGATTGAGCGTGCTGTTTGCCCCGGAACAGTCCGGTCACGTTCCACAATTGGACGCTGACTGGGCTAGGAGAATCGTGCATAAGCTGGCCCAATTGAGTGACACGGCCATTATTGATCTAGCGCCCGAGTTATCTGAACAAAATCGAGCCATGCTAGGCGAAGTCGATACTCTGGCTCTGGTTGTGGAACGCGATGCACTTGCGCTTGAAGCAGCTAAGGCGAAGCTGGGCGCTATGGAAGAGTATGGGATCGGCTTCCGAGAAGCCGGTTTGGTAATCGTCAATCGCGTGCCCTTAAGCGCTCCTCTTCCGCTTACGGATATCGAGTCGCAATTGGGTTTACCCGTTCTGGGAGTAATTCCGCCGGCTGCCGATCTCTGTGCAAGTGCTTACCGCGCACATACACCCGTGGTGAAGTTTGATCCTCAAAGTTTAATGGGGACAAGCTTAGTGCAGTTGGCGAAAAGGTTGTCAGGGTCAACAGGTTAGCTGAAGGTTACGGCCTGAGTATCGAATACGGCCAAGAAAGCCTCCAGCGATTTAGTCTGCTGGTCCAGGTCTGCTGTTTGTTGGGCCTTGGCGGCTCGCTCGATTTCCGCGCCTAGCTTACTGATTTCGGGGAAGCCGTATCCGGCGCCGGACCCCTTCATGTTATGCGCGAGAACACGAATGCGTTCGAAGTCGTTTTGCTCGATGAGCCCGCGGATGACCTGCACTTCTTGACGGCGCCTGGCTAGATAAGTGGGAACCCTGGCCTGGATCTCGGGCGCCAGCAAAGGACGCTGGGGCTGGAATTCGGCTGATTTAAGAGAAGTTTTCCTGAGTTGGGCCTCCATCGCTACTGTGAGCTTGGCTTTGGAAATGGGCTTTGCCAAATAGGCCGAGCAGCCCGCCTCTTCAGCGCGCGCTTCTTCGCCCTTTAACGCGTGTGCAGTGAGGGCAATGATGGGAACCGGGCTGAGCTGCTGCTGCGACTCCCAGGCCCGGATCTCTCCGGTTGCGGTGTAGCCATCTTTGATGGGCATCTGAACGTCCATCAGGATGAGGTCATAGCGATGAGCAATTGCGCTCTCGACGGCAGCAGCGCCGTTTTCGACCATGGTGATCTGATATCCCTCCGGTTCGAGATAGGCGCTGATAAGAAAGCGGTTATCTTCCGTATCCTCCGCTAGGAGGATGCGTATAGAGCCTCTTTTTTCGTGATTCGTGGAGGGTACGCGTTCTGTGCCGCCGGACGGCTCGCGCGTGTTTGCACCGAGCGCGTCTTGCAATGCTGACGCGAGCTTCGCGCTTTTAATGGGCTTGATCAAGGTAGCATGAATACCCATTTGCCGGGCACGGGCCAAGTCACCGGCCTGCGTGTCTGAAGCGAGCATGAGAACAACCGGGCTCCGAAACTCCGCGTGATTACAGATCTGCTCCGCAGTATCGAAGCCATCCATACCAGGCATTCTCCTGTCCAGGAGGACGACATTGTAACCGTCGTGCCGGTCCCCCTGTTGACGGAGACAGCGCAAGGCTTGACTGCCGCTTTCCGTTTCATCCACTTGCACATGCCATTGCTCCAGCAGGCGCCGGAGCAGCAGACGATTGGTGGCGTTATCATCAACCACCAGCGCCCGCAGGTTAGAGAATTCGTGGTAGCTCGCGGGATTTGAGCTGCGAGGTTTGGACTGAAGCTCCAAGTTCACTGTGAAGCAGAAGGTGCTGCCTACCTCGATGTGGCTCTCTGCCCAGATTCGGCCTCCCATTAGTTCGACGAGGCGTTTAGTGATAGCCAGGCCAAGCCCGGTGCCCGCAGCTTTGCGCGTGATGGAAGAATCCGCCTGCACAAACGGCTCGAAGACGCCACCCAGATCCTTGGCGTTGATTCCTATGCCGGTATCGGAGACCCGGAACCGAAGGCAGCCGCTGCCCGGACTATCCGGATCTTTCTCCACCGCAACCACCACTTCACCCGTTTGCGTGAATTTGATGGCATTTCCGATGAGGTTTACCAGAATCTGCTGGAGGCGGTCGGCATCCCCACAAAACCCAGTACGCAAGTCTTGCGCCACGTCAGCAATCAGCTCAAGGCCCTTGCGATCCGCCAAGGGCGCAAGCAGGTCCATCGTTTTATCGAGCACAGCTGTCAAATCAAACGGTAGTCTCTCAAGCTCCAGATGTCCGGATTCCACCTTGGATAAATCGAGAATGTCATTGATCAGAGTCAGAAGCCGTTCCGAATTGTTTCGGAAGATGCGGACGTATTGATCCTGCTGCTCATTCAAAGGGGTTTCTAGCAATAGGTCTGCCATGCCGGAGATGGCGTTCAGGGGGGTACGGATCTCGTGGCTCATGCGGGCGAGGAAATCGCTTTTGGCGGCGTTGGCCTGCTTGGCGCGCTCGCTTTGCTCGACTAACTGTTGATGGGTCTCGGAGAGCGCCGCATTTCGCTCCGCGAGCAACTGGCTGGTGCGGGCCACTCCCTCGGCAACCTTGCCAATCTCATCTCTGTGCAGGTCTACTACTGCTACTGGAACTCCGTCGGCAACAATGGCCACCTGTTCGCCGATAAGGGCCATTCTGCGGACAACGCCGGTAAGAAACAGCCACGTTCCGGCGAGTCCTCCAGCAATCCCAAATAGCAGAGTGAATGGCACGACCGCAGAGAACAGCCGGTGTATGTTGCTGAGTTTCGTGGCGCGCGTTAAGAGCAGGCGAGCCTCTTCCGCATCCATCGCATTGACAAGCCTAAGAACCTGACGCTGAGAATTTAAAGCGATTCGCGGGTCTTGAGTTATGCCTTGCGGCGTAATGGTCAGAAGACGCTGCAGACGCTGCTCCAGAATGGGCCTGAGCTCCTGGATGCGCCGGGTTTGTGACCGATTGTCTGAGGTAAGGGCCTGTATCTCGTCCAGTGTCGAATTAAGCTGTGCGCCGCTGCCCCGGCACTCCGGCAACAGACTTGCCTCCCGGCTTAGACTATAGGTCCGGCACGCAGTGTTGGTCTGTATGTATTCAGTTAAGAGCCGCTCAATAGCGACGCGGATGTGGAGCGTGTGCATAACCCACTGCTGTGCTTTTTGTTGCTGAGCATCGAGAAGGTAGGTACAAGCGCTGTTTAGGAGTAACACCCCAAGCGGCAGGGATACGACTACAACTCCTTTGACGCGCAGGGACAGATCGGCCCAACCCAAACGCCGGCTACTCTTATTCGGATCGTTGGAGTGCATGAGGAGCGCGAAGCCTCCTCTACTCAAATAAGGAGACGCTTTATTTCATATCGATACAGCCAGCTAGATTCATGGCGGTTTCGCAGAGCTTTCTACACCTCCGGCCCAGCCGCACGGCGGAGTAGGCTTGAGGCTACGAGAATGGCGGCTGCCAGCGCGTGCTGTCGAGCGGCCCGGTGGATAGATAACCCGGATCAGTGAAGCGAGGCTTGACCCGTTAGCGAAGACGCGCCGAGATAACGATCGAACCAAGCGAGAGTCCGGCGCAGACGGTCGAGGTCGTCCTTGGGGTTGCGAAAGCCATGGCCCTCGCCGGGATAGACGACCAGCTGCGTCGGGACTCCCTCGGTCTTCAGAGCGTGCCAAAACTCAAAGGATTGCGGCGCGGGACACTCACCGTCGCGCTCGCCGACGATCACTAGAGTGGGAGTCTTCACCTGCTTGATGAAGGTAATGGGAGAGCTTTTGGCGTAGACGGCGGGGTCATCATATACAGATGCGCCGAAGAACGGAATCATCCATTCATCGATGGAGTTTTCGCCATAGTAGCTGAGCCAATTTGCGATACCAGCGCCAGCCACTGCGGCGTGGAAGCGGTTCGTTTGGGTGACGGTCCACATGGTCATAAATCCGCCATAACTCCAGCCCGTGACACCGATGCGATTGGGATCGACGGGCACCTTCTTCAGTACCTCGTCGAGTCCGGTAAGGACATCGCGCAGGTCGCCGTTGCCAAAGTCTTTGACGTTGGCGCGGGTAAATGCTTCCCCTTCGCCGTAGCTACCGCGCGGGTTGGGAAAGAAGACGAAGTAGCCTAAGGCGGCCATCGCGGACATGTCGAAGTGTGCGGTGGGCCAGTAGTTTCCGCGCATGCTCGAAGGGCCGCCATGGATTTCCACGATCATGGGATAGCGTTGGACGGGATTGTAGTTGATGGGGTACAGGAGCCAGCCTTGGACGCCCATGCCATCGTTCGTCCAGACCAGGTTCTCGGCCTTTCCCCAGCGCGGAGTCTGAGCGCTGTTTTGATGGGTGAGCTGCTGCCAGTCACCGATGGGGCCAGCCCAGACTTCGGGCGCCTGCTGCCAAGAGGTTCGGATGAGGGCGCTGGTGCGGCCATCACCGGCGAGGCTGAAATTAGGAAAGTTGCCTGCGTCATGGAGCTGTTGAGTGCCCTTCCAGAGCGTTTCAGCTTCGCCATTGGCGATGCGGAGGACTGAGATGGCACTGCCGCCGTCGACATCCTCCGTGAGGAGGATCTCGCCATTGCTGCGCCAGGTGAGCCAGGTAGGAGTCGTCTTCCGACCCTGAGTGAGGTCGCGCGCCTCGCCGCCTTCGCTGCTGATGAGGAAGAGGTCGCCGCCATTGAAGCCTTCGTCGCTCATGAGACCGCCGAGGAAGGCGATTTGCTTAGCGTCCGGCGACCAGCGCGGGACAGCAAGTTGACGGTCGACGGGAGGGCGGTACAAGAGCTTCGGTTGGCCGGAAGCGGCCTCAAAGGTATAGAGCTGCGCAATCCACCAATTGTTATCGGCGGGGCCGGGGGCAGCGACTGCGGCGAAGCGGCTGCCATCTGGAGACCAACTGTACTCGTAGATGTTCAGTTCGGGGGTGGATAGGGGATGGGGATCGGCGTTGCCTACGGCGCTGACGACCGTGAGCCGCTGATTATGGATTTCACTTTCAATGGCGCCGGTTTGGGCAGGGACTGCTTCTAACGGACCTCCGCCGCCGCCGTTTTCGGCATAAAGGAATGCGATGCGCTTCCCATCCGGCGCCCACTTCGGATCCGCAAGGTATCCATGAAGATTCGTGAGGCGGCGAGGTTTGCCGCTGGATATCGCAGCTACGAACACCTGTTGTTGCGAAGACCCGGCGTTTGAAAGAAAGGCAAGCTGCTTCGCATCCGGCGACCAAACAACTGCAGACTCGCGGAAGGAGCGCTTGCCATCTCCGGCCGTGAGGCGCCGCGGTTTTGCACCGGTGTTCTTCCAGTCCAGGAGGAAGATCTGGTTCTCTCCAGATTCTCCGGCGACTGGTTGAATCCAAGCGACCCATTTCCCATCGGGAGAAATGGAGACACGCGAGAATGAGTGAACCTGTTGAAGCTGGGTAAGAACCTGATCGATCCGCGTGTCACCGTTGCGCGTATCGGCGGCGGGCGTGCTTTGACCGGACGCGATGAGTGAAAGAAAAACGGTGAGCAGGATGGGAAGCGAGCGCGACATGAATTTAGTGAACTCCTACGGTTCGGCGAACCGATTCGATCAGTTTGGCAGGATCGAAGGCAGTGCCGCCCTTGAATACGTACTTTACATTCTTGACGTCGGCGATGTGAAGGGAGGGGTCGCCTTGTACGACTACCAGGTCCGCATCTTTCCCGGGTGCAATGGTGCCGATGTGGTCGGATTGGCCGAGATACTGCGCCGCATTGGAGGTGTAGATGCGGATGGCCTCCTCCGGTTTAAATCCGGCTTCGACCAATAGCTCGAGGTTGCGTTGATCGCCGAATCCCGGTAGGGCGCCGCCGTTTCCGGTGGGGTCGCAGCCGGCGATGAGCAGGCCGCCCGCAGCGACGAACTCTCGCTCGAAATCCATTTCTTTCTTGAGCCACGAAGAGGTGCGGGCGTGTGGATTGCTTGCCGCGCGCTCCTTAGAGGCAAGATAGCTTTCGGCAGCGAAGGGAGACATGGCCTCAAGCATGCGCTCTTCGAGAGGCGGCCGACCCGGAATCATAGCTTCGAAAACAACCAGGGTAGACGTCACGGCTACCTTACGCTCCACGAGCGTGTGTATCATGTGCTGGGCTGGCGCGCTCTTCAGATCCAGATTTTGGATGGAGGCTGTGCTTGCGAGACCGTCCGGACAGACATCGCGCTGCTTACTGGGCGTGAACTCCGTATCGACTAACAATCCGTGCTCCAGATCATCGATGCCCAGTTCGGCGGCTTCCGTGAAACCGACCGAACAGAGATGACCGGTGATCTTTAAATTATGTCGATGCGTGGCCTGAATCGCAGCGCCAAGAGCGTCGTGCGAGATGTTCATGTAGGCTTTGAACGAAGTGGCGCCCTCTTGCACCCAGTAATCAACTAAGCGGCGTGCTTGATCCGGCGAAGTAATCGCTGGCATCTGAATGGAGAAGCCACCAGGTCCTTCGATATAGGGACCGGTGGCATCCATGCGCGGGCCGGGCATAGCGTCCTTGTCGATCAGACGCTTAATGTTGATGTCGGTATAGGGTTCAAGCGAGCCGCCGGTGCGCATGGTGGTGATGCCTGCAGCTAGATATAGGCGTGGTGCGCTGAAGGCTTGTTCGCCGTAGACGGGAATTCCGCCGCCGGTGGGATAGAAGAGGTGCTCATGCATGCCGACAAGGCCTGGATAAACGGTGTTGCCCTGCAGATCGAGCACGCGCGCGTGCGGTGGGAGTTGCGCGGAAGCAGCATCACCGGCGGCAACGATGCGGCCTCGGTCGAGAATGACAGTCTGATCGGCCCGGGCGGGCGACCCGGTGCCGTCGATTACGCGAACATGGACGAGCGCGATGACGGGATCATTCAGGGCGATAAAAGGCTGGAGCCCGGGCGTGAGGCGCCCTTGCGCAAAAAGCGCCAAGGCAAGAGTGAAGATGGAGAAGAGCTGACCAATTCCGCGCAACAGAATTGCTCGATTCTAGCACTGGGCTGATATGGGCTAGCTCGCGTCAGACGGCTTAGTGGGCGGTCGGCTGCCGGCGGGCGC
>CAXUCT010000035.1:0-7180 GCA_964249415.1 uncultured Bryobacteraceae bacterium
GTCACAGTCTTGCATGGTTACTAGACAGCACGTTCCCCATAGCATCAAAACCCGTGAAGCTGGTGATCGAACTTGCGGTTGCGGCGCTAGTCAGGTGTCCCGTCGAGTTCGGCACGCCCGCTGCATCATAGCCATAGCTTACCGTCGGTGTCCCGTCCGAGTAGCTCTTCCGTAAGATGCGGTTCAAAGCGTCGTACTGATAGTTGGTGACGATACCCCGGTTATCCGTCCGTGTGGACACATTGCCATTATTGTCGTAGCTATAAGAACTCACTCCGCTTTCCGGATTACTCGCCGAGACAAGATTTGTCAAAGAATCGTAGCCGAAGCTGCGCGTTTGGCCGGATTGATTAACGCCCGTGAGGTCGTTCAGCGCATCATAGCTGTACGTAGTGTTGTAGTTCAGGTGTGGTGACGGGCTCCCGACGCCGTTGCAGGCCCAGTTTGCTGACGGGTCTTCCACCACTTGCGTGAGACGTCCGAGCGCGTCCGAAGTACTTATGCGTACCAAGCCAGTTTGGTCCGTCGCTGTAACCTGATTGCCTGAGTAGCTGACACAAGCAACCGCTCCATCCGCTGTTGCGACTCGGGTAGGCCTTCCCAGGCTGTCGTAGCTATACGTTGTCGAGTAGTTTAAATTGTCTCCCGGTCGAGACGGGTTGGTAACGGCGACCACACGGCCGAGGGCGTCATAACTTTGAGTTGTGAAGATGTAACTGGTGCTATTTTCGTATGTCCTGGACTCAGCCGCCCTCCCAAATCCGTCGTAGAGCACCTGCGTCCTAAGCGCCCGATCCCCTCCACTCGTCTGATCTTGGTAAGTATCTGTTTCGTTGGGACTAGGATAGCTGTACGACGCTGTGCTGCCGTTGGGGGAGACCACCTCCGTTAGGCGATCTAGCGAGTCAATGTAGGAATATGTGGTGGTTCCATTGTTAACGTCAGTTGTGCTTAACGGTTTCCCGGTGCTGTAGTCGTAAGTGGACGTAACTGCCTGGTTGAGCGCATTCGTGGTCCGAGTAACGTTTGCAAACGTGTTCTGCGGATCCGCGTAGTTGAAGACGGTAGTGTTCCCATTTGGATCCTTAACTGTCAAGGGATTCCCGGCCACGTCAAACGTGCGGCTGGTAGTGATAAAAGTATTGCTGGCTTTCAGCCATTGAAATTCCGTAGTCGCATTCCCGCGCGTAGTAAATGTCGATGGAAAGTGCGCGTCGTCGTGCCCCACCATTCCCGAGTTGGCCTGCACAGGAGTCTCATCGTAATGCCAAACGGTTTGCGCCACCTCATTGCCACTTGCATCGAACACCGTTTGCGATGAAGGAATGCTTACAAGATATGCGCCGTAGCCGAACCGCGCTGACCTATAACTATCTTGACCAGTTTGGTCCGTTCCGCCTAGGTATGTCGTTCGGGTCTCCCGCATTAACGCTCCACCGGGATACCCAGGCCCCCAGTCGTACTCGCGGCGGCCGATTACATTATAGAACTGGTCGTACCAGAAGGTTACTCCGGAGGTTAGAATCCCGTCATCCAACAATGTCGATTCCTCCTGCAGCAACGGATTATTGGTACAAGCCGGTTGTGCTGGATAAATGTGGCTCACCGTCTTCCAAGGTCCCGGCGCACCATAGGCGGTTTGAATCTCTAATCCCTCGGGTCCTGGGTTGCAGGAGGTTCCTCTCATATACACGCTGTCTAGCGGGGACCCGTTCATTGTATGGATAACCTGAGCCACCTGAACGCCCGCGCTGTCGTATGTGGCATCCGTGTCGACTGTGTTCCCGTACGGATAGGATTCAGTGTAATGAGTTCTGGACGAATAAGCGCTTCCGGCACCGCCCGTGGGATATTCTCGGCGCTCCTGTATACGGCGGTACACAATCGCTAGTGATTTGTCCGAGTTGGCTTGAAAGCCGCTTACCTGACCATTAAGCCAATCCCCGTGATCGTACTCAACAGCGGCTCCGGTTGGCAGGCTAACCCTAGCCACTTCCGCATACCCGTTATATCTAAAGGTGAAAGAGTTCCCGTCCGGGTATTCAATGGAGCTAACAACAGCGGGGTTATATTGCCCCTGGTCCGTCGTATCGTCAGGAAACAGTTGATTATAGGTACGAAGTGAGAAATCACTCCGTAGCATGGCGGCAAGCGACGTGGAGAATACGTGAATGACACGCGAGTTACCGCTTGTTCCAGGGTATGTGATGGTCGTGCAGCCACTACACGACGCGTCTTGGTAATTGATCAAAATCTGGCGCCCCAAGGCATCGATGACTTGCGTTAGCTGTCCGGCTGAGTATGTGAGAGACACCTTATTGCCATTTCGATCCGTAATGGACGTGACCAGAGAACTATCAATTCGATATACGACACCGTTGGGGAAATACAAATAGCCGCTGACGGGTGATGTGTATGTCGAACTTGGGGTGAGCGAATCAATAACAGCAGAGTCGGCTTCAAACACTAATTGGACCCCCGCATTCGTACTGTAGAATGTAGTGTTTCGGTTGGAATTGGGGCCCGGCTGGGTCTGCGCAGGTGCGCATGGCGCATATACCGTGTTGATGCTTCCGCCAAGTGCGTCTATAAACTCAACCTGTGTGCCGTCCGCTTCTGTAAACATAATTCTTGACAGCGTATTGGTCGGGTAGGAGGGATTACCGCAGCCCCACGTGACACCTTCTTTAATAACAACATTTCCTGCACCCAGTAATTGCTTCGCTGGCGCCCAGGTTTGCACGGGAGGCTGAAAGCTAGGCAAATTTGGAGCGGCCAACGCCGTCGTTACCGTCCATTGCTGCGGAATGGTCCAGGCTAGGTCAAATCCAGCCTCCCCTCTGCCGCCCACATGATAAAGAGGAAAGCTCAGGTTATTCATGCCCGAAAAGGGGTTGTAATGCTCAAACCCAGAAAGCCCGTAAGATCCTACCGGACTACCAGGGGCCAGCCCGGTTGGAGTCGTTCCATCGAACACAGACACGCTCTGCGCGGGCGCCGGCATAACAGCCGCGAAGAGAATGGCTGAGCCTACGAGTATGGAGAACCCAGCTGACATACGTGCCCTTCGAAAGTCACACATACTTTCGGAGATACAGACAATATCGGGAGTCAGAGAAAAACACGTACCATGGTGACGCGTCCGTCGCGCACTGAAATGTAAGTTCGAAAACCACATCCGGTCCAAAATCGTATCCTGCTTTCTGAGACGAGCTCAAGGGTCTTCCGCAACTTACGTCTTGACAAGAGATCGCCACGAAGAAATGCTAACTTCTGATTGTTTGTGGATCTGAAAGCTAGATTGCCGAAGACAAAGGCAAGGGTCAAGACAAAACTGAAGCGCTTATATGTATATAAGCACTAGAACCTAATTAGGAAAAATCTGATTGATTCGCGTCTGCTGAGTGCCAGATAGTGGAACATCTGTAAAGACGATAGGTTGTCTGGAGACCGCATACTTTGCTTGGACGCTACCGGATAGCCCTATGTCTAAAACAGACACAAGGGAGCTTTAGTTTAATGGCAACTTACAAAGTCCCAAGCGTTGCTGGACGTCACCTCTCAGCGTTACCGGTCTGTTCCAGTCGGGGGCGCATTTTCAGGCTTGCTCTTCGCAATATCTTTTTAGCCGGATTTCTAGCCGGTACCCTACCCAACCTGAACAGCCAAACCGCGCTTCCCACAACACCTCCGCAGGTTTATGTATTGCATGGGAACGAGATTGTTCCTCTAACCACCTCTGAAGCCGTCGCGATACAGTTGCCGCGGCTCTCCCTTTCTGGGCCGAAATCCGCAGCGACCGCCGGTCCAGCGGCTTTCAAGCAAGGCGCGTCCCACCTCCGGATCACCCACGGATCTTCACCGCTCCCGGCAATGCTCAATATTAAGAACGTGAAACCGTTGCCCGTGACACGAGGCGCCGCACCTGTCGTACAAGCCAGTTCAATGGCGCAGCCTTCTGGCGTAAGCGTGCACTCGGTCCTCTTTGACTACACTGGCGATGGGAGAGCCGACATGTCCTGGTTCGACTATTCTTCAGGAACTTGGACGATCAGCCCCATGGGAAACGCAGCAGCTTGGTACCAGGTTTCAGGCTTCTTTCCAGACACCATTCCAGCGCCCGCAGATTTCGATGGCGACGGTAAAGCCGATATGTCCTATTTCAGGCCGTCCACGGGCGTTTGGACTGTTAGTCCCAGCGCGAATCCAGCGGGGTGGTGGACCGTTTCCGGTTTTCCCGCAGACACCATACCCGAACCGGCTGACTACACCGGAGACGGAAAGGCTGATATGGCTTGGTTCGTTCCTTCCCAAGGAACCTGGACGGTTAGTCCGATGGGAAATCCCGCCGCATGGTACCAAATGTCAGGCTTTGCTTCTGACATCGTTCCTCTTCCGGCCGATTACGACGGCGACGGAAAAACAGATGTAGCTTATTACGATCGCAATACCAAAGGTTGGACCTTCAGCCCCAGCAGCAACCCGGCCGGTTGGTGGACGACATCTAACTTTGACGGGAGTAACATCGGAATCATTTTTCCAGGCTGGTTACAAATGGGCTCTTATCGTTTCCCCAGCAAAGAATATGTCTGGTTCAACGGCAAAGTCGTGGCAATAGAAAATGCAACGGTAGACAATCGCTATTTTGGAAACTAGCGAAAATCCCATATCAAGCCTTGAATACGGATTGAGAACCGCCATGCGAAATCGGTAGTGCCGCGCCCTGCAGCCGCATTACCACTCTCAGCTCCTGCTGCCACTCCGAATTAATTCCTACTCGCTCCACTTCTATCTCGGGCGAGAAATACCGCAGCACGGTCGAGTTCGCCGAGTGAAACGACATGGCCGGCGCAACTAACAGCAGTTTCGGCGCTGTGCTTTCCAGTGGAACACCGGGGAAGAAACGCGCGAGCTCACCTTTTTGCGCGTGCCACCGGATGCGCATCCAGTAGTCCAGCGCCTGAATGGGCAAGTGAAGATCTTCGGATACTTTCAGTTCCAGCACCGCCAATCGGCCTGAGAACGACACCGCCAGTAAGTCAATCAGGTCTCGATCCGCCGCCGCAAACGTCAAGACCTGCCCGTGAACCGGCGCCGGGAGCAGAGCTGAGTCTACCACCGAAAGATTCGACCGAACCGCCGATTCGAGACACCGTTCCGAATAGCTAGACTGCGCGTGATTCTCAGTCGCTTCTCGATGTCCCTCAGTCGCTCTGACGCGTGTCTCCAGGTTGCCCAAATCCTGCGGATCCACCTCACCTGCAGAACCGTGAGCATTGAAGCGGAACAGCCGCGGGCTCAACCGGCCGCCTGTGAGCCAGCGCAGCCGATGCGCCGTCAGATTTCCCGCCGTATCTGGCAAGAACAGGCTCAGTGGAGTCTCCGCGCCGCTTTGGCCATGGGCGCGGACATAATCGTGCCAAATCAAAGCCGAGGTAAGCAGCGCCGCTTCATCCGGCAAATTGGGGCACGCCACCGCCGTCATCTGCTGGTTTCCCCGCAGAAGCAGCGCGCGTGGATAGATCGCCGAAAAAGAACGTTGGAGATCCATGCTGGACGTCAGCGTCGAGATCTCCCAGCCCGGAAATTGGCGGAACAGCATCCGGCGAAACTGCTCTGCAAAGGTTTGGCGCACACCGCAAACCGTTTTGTGTGCAGATTGGGGGCGATCCAAGTCCAGGAAGCTGAGCTTCCCCGGCTTTCCACCGAAGCGCTGAATCGTGCAATCCAGCACCGCGGTTGCGTGCCTCTCAATTGAAAGGATTCGCCTTGCCAGGTTGCGCGTCTCGCTCCAAACCTCGATCCAAACTTTGCCGCCGCGCATTTCAAGCGCGTACTGTCCTGGGACAAGCGGCTGAGGTTCTTCGCCATACTCGAGCACAGCCGCTCTCCGGCACGTCGCCAGAAACGTTGTGACGGCTGCCAGCATCGCCTCTCCATTTGGCGCTCCGGTAGGTGGAGAGGTGCTCTTATGATAGTGTTTTGCCACTTGAGTCAATCAGTTTGGGCGAGCGTTTAAAAGTTGTCGAAGAACGCATTCAGGGTGCAGCCACCCGCAGCGGCCGGACTCGCTCCGAAATAACGCTAGTGGCGGTCTCGAAGAAATTTTCTGCCCAGACAATCCGGGCGGCCTACGAAGCCGGTCTCCGGGAGTTCGGCGAAAACTACGTCCAGGAATTTGCGGACAAACGGCCGGAAGTGGGTAGCTTGGCAGACGCGCGCTTTCACCTGATTGGGCACCTTCAATCAAACAAGGTGAAGCTCGCTTCGGAACTATTCCAGATGATTCAGACGGCCGATTCTTCGAAGCTCCTACGTCGGTTGAATGCCGCCGCCGGCGAGAAACAGAGCACAATCGAAGTGCTGCTGGAAGTGAAGCTCTCAGAGGAAGCGAGCAAGGCCGGAGCGTCGCCTGAAGAGTTGCCCGAACTTCTCGACGCCGCCGCTCAGTGCCCGCATTTGCGCCTCACTGGTTTGATGCCCATGCCGCCGTGGTCTGACGATCCTGAGCAGTCGCGGCCTTATTTTAAGCAACTGGCCGCTCTCGCGCGGAAACATTCATTGCCTACACTATCGATGGGGATGTCCGGGGATTTTCAAGTTGCCATCGAAGAGGGCGCCACCCTCATTCGCGTCGGGACCGCGCTGTTTGGCCACAGGCCAAAACCTGAGCCTGGCAGTTCCCCCGTACTCGCATGAGCGCGAGCCTTCTTGTTCCCGCTCTCCTCCTTTTCGCCGCCCTCGCCAGGCCGACCGCTGCGCAAGTGGGCGCTCGCAATCCCCCTTCATCAGATGTGCTTGAGCAATTGGGTTTGGTAATTCCCATGCGCGACGGAGTTCATCTTGCCGCCGATCTGTTTCTACCGCACGGGTTCGCCCGCTGGCCCACCATTCTGGTTCGAACGCCTTACAACCGTAAAGATCCTTCTACAACCAGCTATCGATTTTTTGCCCGCCGCGGCTACGCGGTCGTGATTGAGGATATCCGCGGCCGCTACGCCTCCCAGGGTGTCTTCGGAACTCTGGACGAAGAAGGGCCGGATGGCAACGACACCATCAATTGGATCTCCGAGCAGTCCTGGTCGAACGGGCGCGTGGCCATGGTCGGCAGTTCTTATCTCGGCATGGCGCAGTGGTGGGCGGCGCTGGAAGACAATCCGCATCTGGTGACCATTTCACC
>CAXUCT010000035.1:7190-17363 GCA_964249415.1 uncultured Bryobacteraceae bacterium
TCTCGATCGTTTCTATTCGCCCGGCGGCGCGCTGCAACTCGGACACCGGTTGTTATGGCTGGCCGAGAACCTGACGCCGCCTTCTCACGTCAGACCGCTTTTCAGCAGTTACATCGACCATCTGCCGCTTCGTTCGGCAGACATTGCAGCCAGCGGGATGGTACTGCCGATGTGGAGAAACGCGCTGTCGCATCCCTCTTACGACAACTTCTGGAAACGCAAGAGCATTCGTCAGCAACTGCCCCGCGTGAACATTCCGGTGCTCTCGTTGGGCGGCTGGTTCGATGACTATGCCGAAAGCGATCTGGACGCCTTCTCGCGCTTAGCCAAGTTGCATCACCCTGTGGAGACTTGGATCGGACCGTGGGCTCATAATCCAGCGCTTAAGTTTCCTACCCGCGACTTCGGCCCCCAAGCGGCGATTCCCATCCGAGCCAAGCAGGCAGAATGGTTCGATCTTTGGCTAAAGCAACCACTGACAGAACGAGTGGAGTCTGCCGGTCCACTATTACACATTTTCGTGATGGGTCCGAATTTCTGGCGTGAAGAGCACGAATGGCCCCTCGCCCGGGCGCATTACACACCGCTTTACTTAAGAAGTGACGGGCACGCCAATTCGCTCACGGGCGATGGCGGGCTGCATTGGCAGCCGGTTCAGAAGTCACGCGCCGACACATTCACCTACGACCCCAAGGACCCGGTTCCCACCGTAGGAGGCGCCGTCTGTTGCGAGCCGGCCGTCATGCCGCCTGGACCGCTGGACCAGGCCCGCGTCGAAGGCCGGCCTGATGTGCTTGTCTACACCACCACTCCGCTCACGGAAGATCTCGAGGTCACCGGGCCCGTTCGGGTGGTCCTGTATGTTTCCACTTCCGCCAACGATACGGATTTCACGGCGAAACTTGTAGATGTTCAGCCGGACGGGCGTGCGCTCCTGGTTGCGGATGGGATTCAGCGTATGCGCTATCGTCTCTCGCTGGACCAACCCGTCTTTGTGAAGCGCAACGCAGCGTATCAGATCAGCGTTGATGCCGGAGTAACCAGTTATGTGTTCTCGACAGGCCACCGCATTCGAATCGAAGTATCCAGCAGCAACTTTCCCAGGTTCGATCGCAATCTGAATTCCTTCCGTCTCAATGCGGAAGAATCAAAGATCACCAAGGCTCGGCAGTCGGTCTATCACGAAAAAGGTTACCCTTCGGCCGTGCTGCTGCCCATCATTCCAAAAGGCAGTCTGCGCGACCGTGCCGAACGGTTTAATCCAGCGCCACCACGATAGCCCTGGCAAAGATCAAAGCGCCGCCCAACGTCTTGCCCCATGTCAGCTTCTCGCCTAAAATCAAAGCTCCAAACAGAATCACCAACACTACGCTCAATTTGTCTACCGGGGCGACGCGGGACGCCGGTCCCATCTGGAGCGCCCTGAAGTAACAGATCCACGACAGACCGGTGGCTAATCCGGAAAGCCCAAGGAAAAGCCAAGTTCTAGTCGAAGGTACATGGAAGCTGCCCGGCTGTCGCGCCACATAGGCAATAAGCCAAGTGAAACAGACCACTACCGTCGTCCGTACTGCGGTGGCAAAGTTCGCGTCTACCCCCGCAACTCCTAATTTGGCGAGAATGGCAGTTGCGGCCGCAAAAATCGCCGAGAGCAAAGCCCAGAAGAGCCAAGTCATTCTTCGCGCGAACCTAGCCTAGGCCTTGCTCAACCGCATACCGCGTCATCATGGCAGTGGAGTGCAGCTTCAGGCGATCCATAATCGCCGCTCTATGAAACTCGGCCGTACGGACCGAGATGTTCAAGCGAGTGGCAATCTCTTTGGCCGAGCATCCCTGCGCAATCAGTCGTAAAACTTCCCTCTGCCGCTCAGTCAGCGTGCCTTCCGCGCTTTGGCTCGCCTGCTCCACGACTGGCGCTCGGGCCTTGATGTAGGTGCCGCCGTTCAGAACCGTGCGGATTGCCTGCCTCAGTTCGTCGGCCGGTGACCGCTTCGACAGATACGCCTGCGCGCCGGTCTCGATGGCGCGCTTTATATAGCTTGGCTCTGTGTGCATGCTGAGGAACATGAGTTTCAGTCCGGGCCGCTTCGAGAGCGTCCGGCGCGCCGCCTCAATTCCGTCCCCGTCGGGCATGCGAATATCCAAAATTGCCAGGTCAGGCGAAAAGCTGTCGATGGCTTCTTCGAATGCGCTCAACCGGTCCACTCCTTGCACTTCGTACTCATTACCCGCCATGTAGACCAGAGCGTCCAGAATCAGATGGTGATCGTCTGCAAAAAGAAGCTTCGGCCGCCCTGGTTGGGGTGTCGTCGCTGCAGGTATTGCCATTTGTAACTCTCCTAATAGCGGGAGTTCTAGTACTCTCGCTTAACCTATCACGCTCTACCGCGCGCAGGATGTTCGATTCCCCACCCTCACCGGGCGCTACAAAAACTACCGCCAGCTAGGGTAAAGGATAGTGACAGGAGAACAGCTCTTTTTTTTAGCCGGTAGGAAACTTGAGCACATGCAGATCTGCGAAGCCACCGAACTGTTCCGGTCTGCCGAGCAGGCTGGATATGATCCGGATCAGTGCGCGGCGGGGCTATGGACCTGCCATATGTTCGCAGGCGACTTTGAGCTGGCTTGGCGGGAAAGCGACGCCATTGCGAGCCGCGGGCAACCCGATCCAAACCGGTTTTGGGATGGCCGCCCCTTCACGGGCCGGAAAGTGCTTGTCCGCTGCTTGCACGGACTCGGCGACACCTTGCAGTTCATCCGATACGCGCCCCTCATCGGCCAGCAAGCGCAGTCCTTGGCAATTGAGGCACAACCCACGTTGAAACGATTGCTGACCGAATCCGGAATTGCTGATCAGGTCATGACCTGGGGCGACCCGGAGCCACTGTGGGACCAGCAGGTTGAGGTGATGGAACTGCCGCGCATCTTCCGAACCACGCTTCAGACGATTCCTAATTCGGTTCCTTATCTAAGAGTGAACGCCGCGGCCACTGCTTGTAAGGACAGTTCGCTACGGGTGGGCTTGGTGTGGGCCTCGAGCACTTATAATCCGGCGCGTTCAATTCCGATTGAGTGCGTCTCCGCGCTGTTCGATACTCCGGGAATCGCCTTCTTCAGTCTGCAAGCGGGCACTGAAGGCGCCCAGATTGAACCCTGGGCCACGCTCGTGCCCTGTCTTTATGATCCCTCGTCGGGTGTCCTTGGAACGGCGGAATCGCTAGCCCAAGTGGATCTGGTCATTACCGTAGATACGATGATGGCGCATCTGGCGGGCGCCATGGGTAAGTCTGTCTGGACCCTGCTGCCTTTTGAATGCGATTGGCGATGGATGCTCGCACGTGAGGACTCGCCCTGGTATCCCAGCATGCGCCTTTTCCGCCAGCCGGAAGCCGGACGCTGGGAGACGGTGATTGCGCGTGTGCGGCGCGAGCTGAATGAACTACTGAGGTTCAAATACGGTCAGCTCACTCCGTGCCCGCATCAGCCTGGGAATTTGGTGATGGGGCGGAGCTAGAAAATCTGGTTTACATTTATCACGCGTGCTTGTCCGGAACCCATCCATACTTCACTGACGGAAGCGGGTGCGATCTCCAGGCGATGGATGTGATCGATGGGCATGCCCAATAACAGCAACAGCAATCCCCGCACGACGTCACCATGTGAAACGGCGGCCACCGTGGCGTTTTCGCGATGACGCTCGATGACAGTGTCGAGCGAACGGTAGGCACGCGCCTGAACCTCTACCATGGATTCGCCGCCGGGCGGCCAAGTTGTCGAGCGCGATTCGTTATAGCGCTTCCAGTCGTCCCGATCCCGCAGTTCTTCAAACGACTTTCCCATCCACGATCCAAAATCAATTTCGTTGAGGCCTCCTTCAGTGGTTATGTCTAAACCTTGAGCGTCGGCAATGAAGTGTGCTGTTTCAAGCGTGCGCTCCATTGGACTTGCTACAACTTCGTCCAACTTGAACCGCTTCTGCAGCATTTGCCCTAAGACTTGTGCCTCCCTGCGCCCTTCCGCATTTAAATGGATATCCGGCGTCCGGCCGTATAACACACGTCCAAGTGGTTCGGTGCTTCCGTGCCGGATCAGTAAAATACGAATCATAAATTGAGGAAAAAGGAACCTCGCTTTGGCAACCACCCTCACTGTTGATGAGATCGAAAAGAAAGTGACTGAGCTGGGTCCATGGTTTCACAACCTTTCGCTCGCAGGTGTGCAGACCGCCCCAGACCACTTTCTGGGAGACTATCCCATGACAAAGTGGCAGAATTTCCAGGACGCCGTTCCCAAAGATTTGACCGGAATGACAGTGCTCGACATCGGTTGCAATGGCGGGTTCTATTCCATGGAGATGAAGCGCCGCGGCGCCAAACGTGTCCTGGGTATTGATCACGATGAACAGTACCTTGCGCAAGCCCGGTTCGCGGCTAAGGTTCTCGAATTGGATATCGCTTTCGAGCAAATGTCGGTGTACGAGGTGCCCAAGTTGCGCGAGCGTTTCGACCTGGTCCTCTTCATGGGGGTCTACTACCATTTACGCTACCCCTTACTTGCGCTCGACTTGCTCCGGCAGCACGTGACGAACGACTGGTTTGTCTTTCAATCGATGTTGCGTGGCAGCCGGACGCGTCCTCACATCGATGACGATTATCCATTTTGGGAGCGAGCCCTTTTCGACCAGCCCGGCTTTCCCAAGATGCACTTTGTGGAAAACAGTTATTCAAACGACCCCACCAACTGGTGGATTCCGAACCGTAGTTGTGCCGAAGCAGTGTTGCGCAGCGCCGGCTTTAAAATCGAAAGCATGCCGGAAGCAGAAGTATTCATCTGCCGCTGTGACCGTGAAGCTTACCTCCACGAATTGCCGGTGAGCTTTGCCTAAGCCACGCTTTCTTGAGCGCTGGCTGCCTATTGCGGAATCTCTCTAACCGACACTCCTGATGATTGAAGCCGTCATGCTCTGGAACGAGCCGAATAATCTTTCGCACTGGGATTTTGAAATCGACCGCGACTGGTCCCAATACGCGCGCATGGTGAAATTAGCTGCAGTCGCCATTGAGGCGGAAAGCCCGAAATTAACGAAGGTGCTGGGCGGAATTTCTCCCATCGATCCTGCTTTTGTGGTGCGCATGCAAGACCAAGGCGCGCTCGATCACTTGGACGTGGTGGCCGTCCATGGCTTTCCTCTCGATTGGAACCATTGGACGATTTACGAGTGGCCGGATAAGTTGTTAGAAATTCAGGCCGTAACCGGTAAACCAATCTGGGTTTCGGAAGTGGGTGCTTCTTCTTTCGGAGCCGAGGAGGTGCAGGAGTTCGGCCTCATCAAAACGGCGGAGCTTTTGATGCCCCGGCTGGATCATGTCTATTGGTACAGCCTGTTCGATCTTCCCCGAGCCTGGCCCGCCACCACCCGTCATCGGGAAAGTGAAGGTTCATCCTACTACCGCCACTTCTATATGGGCCTTTTCCGCGAGAATGGTGAGCCCAAGTTAGCCGCTCGCCAGTTTGCGCGTTTTACGCCAGCGTTGGGCATCTGCCAGTGGTTCCATTTCGAAGATCACCGGCTGGAGGCCGCCGTTCCAGCGCTCCGCGATCTGGGAGTGAAGAAGTTGCGAACCGGTCTCAGTTGGGCAGATTTTGAACGCCCCGATGCGGAACGCTGGTTTGATCATCAGATGCGCTTGCTGGAACCGTTTGAGCTCACCGTGACGTACTGTTTTACACCCGAACGCTGTGGCGTTCGGCCGCATCACACCAGTCCTCCCAAAGATCCAAAAGAATTTGCGGATTTCTGTGCCAACATGACACGCCGATACTGCCCGTCCTAGTAGGATTACTTGGAGAGAATTCAAGCGCGTTGCAGGTAAGTAGTAACATAGTGAGCTACAAAGCTTCTCATTTGTAACGCAGATAAGCACCTCTATGATTGGCCAAGTTTCGCATCTCCGGAATGCTTAATAACGAAAAACCGTATCGCAACCACCTCCCCGCTGTTTCACCACTCGCTCTTAGCAGCACAAAATCCTCCATCAAAGGAAAAAGCGGACAATGAAAGGAACCGTTCTTATTACAGGCGGCGCCGGATTTATTGGTTCTCACGTAGCTTCTGAATTACTTAGAGCCGGTTATCACGTGAGGGTTCTCGATAGTCTGGTCACGCAAGTACACGGTGAATCGCCGGACCGTCCCGGATACCTGAACAAAAGTGTCGAGTTTGTTTTAGGCGACGTGCGCAATCCAGAAGTTGTGGATGAAGCATTGGCGGGTGTGGACGCCGTTTATCACTTCGTTGCTCTGGTCGGCGTTGGCCAAAGTATGTATCAGATCCCGGAATACACGAGCGTGAATAACCTCGGTACCGCGGTGCTTCTGGAGCGCTTAGTCAAAAAGCCGGTGAAGAAGCTGGTGGTTGCCTCCAGCATGAGCGTCTATGGCGAAGGTCTTTATGTAACGCCCACGGGCGAGCCTTACGCGCAAGCAACACGCAGTGCCAAGCAGTTGAAGGCACATGAATGGGAAATGACCACCGCCGACGGCTTGCCTCTGCGTCCGGTGGCAACGCCCGAAACCAAGCAACCCTCTCTCGCCTCCGTGTATGCGCTTTCGAAGTTCGACCAGGAGCAGATGTGCCTCATCGTGGGCAGAGCCTATGCCGTGCCTACCGTGGCTTTGCGTTTTTTCAACGCCTACGGTCCTTTTCAGTCGCTCTCTAACCCGTATACCGGAGTGATCGCGATCTTCGCATCGCGCCTGATGAACGGTAAACGCCCAATTATATTTAAGGACGGCCAGAAACTCAGAGATTTCGTCAGCGTCTACGATGTGGCGCAAGCTTGCCGGCTTGCGCTTGAGGTCAAAGCGGCGCAGGATTTGGTATTTAACGTGGGTAGCGGCGTCTCGATTACTGTGAAGGAAGTAGCCCGGAAACTCGCCCATGTGCTCGGGAAGAAGCTCGAGCCGGAGATCACGGCCAAATACCGCGTGGGCGACATACGGCACTGTTACCCGGACATCAGCCTGGCGCAACGCGTGCTGGGCTACAAGCCGCGGGTCACGCTGGAAAACGGCATGCGCGACTTGGCGGAGTGGCTCGAGCAGCAGACGGCTCAGGATCGCTTCAATGAAATGCGTGAAGAGCTCGCTTCGCGCGGGCTGGTGGTCTAATGATGCTGCTACGAAGTTACCGAGCCGCGACCGTAAGAGAGCGAACCCCACGAAGCAACCGAGCCGCGACCGTGAGGGAGCGGACCAGCCTTTTTCCCCATCCTGCTAAGGAGGCTATCGCATGCAGCGCGGTTACATCCTAATCACGGGCGGCGCGGGTTTCATTGGAACTAACGTCGCCCGCAGTTACCTCCGGCAGGGTCAACCGGTTCATATCCTTGACAACTTGAGCCGCCCTGGAGTGGAGCAGAATTTGTTCGACCTGCAGCAGGATTTCGGCGCCGGGCTGCAGTTCACGCGCGCCGATCTTCGCGAGCGCAACGAAGTCGATAGAGCTGTGGCTGCAGCCGGCGCGGTCTACCATCTCGCCGCGCAAGTGGCCGTCACGACTAGCTTGGATGATCCTTTAAAAGACCTGGGAACCAACCTGCTCGGCACGCTTCATGTTCTGGAAGCGATTCGTCATTCCGCGGCCCAGCCGCCATTGCTGTTCACGTCTACCAATAAAGTTTATGGGCACTTGGCTGGCGTTTCGCTAGCGAAACACTCCACGCGCTACGAGCCCGATGACGCTCTCATGGCGCGCACCGGTGCTGCTGAAGATCAGCCCCTCGAATTTCTTTCGCCTTACGGGTGTTCGAAAGGGAGCGCTGATCAATACGTACTGGATTTCGCACGCTCCTACGGACTGCGTGCCACCGTGTTTCGGATGAGCTGTATTTACGGCCCGCATCAACTCGGCTCGGAGGATCAGGGCTGGGTGGCGCATTTCCTCCGTCAAGCCATGAAGGGTGAGCCGATTACAATCTATGGCGACGGCAAGCAGGTTCGTGACCTCCTGTTCGTGGAAGATTTGGTGCGCGCCATGCGGATCGCACACGAAAACATGAGCGTCGCTGCCGGTGAAGCGTTCAATGTGGGGGGAGGGGTAGCCAACAGCACCAGTCTGCTGGAACTCATTGAAGAGATCAAATTGCTCACAGGACACCCTGTGGACATCGATTGGGGACCGGAACGCTTAGCGGACCAGAAATGGTACGTCGCCGGCACAGCGAAGATGGAAGCGTTGCTAGGTTGGACGCCGCAGGTTAGCATTCGCCAAGGCCTTCGAACGCTGCGGGACTGGTACCTGGAACGGCCGGCGCTAGTAGCGCAATCGGAGGCGCAGGTAGCATAATGCGTTACGCCCTTGTCAATCCACCCTGGAGCTTCGAAGGCAGCATTTACTTTGGCTGCCGTTCACCCCATCTGCCGCTGGAGCTTGGTTACGCGAAGGCTCTGCTGGAACAAGCGGGGCATGAAGCCCTGCTGGTAGACGGTCATATCGAAAATCTCAGCCAACTTCAGATCGTCGAGCGCGTCACGACGTTCGCTCCCGACTTCATCGTCGTCACGACCGCCCCTACTTACCTGTTTTGGCGTTGTCCGCCGCCTGAAGTACGGCTTCCGCAGGAATTGTTCCGGGCTTTTCAGCCGCTCGGCTGCAAGCTGATCGCAGTGGGTCCACACGGCTCCACTACTCCCCGTGCAACGCTTAAGAAATTAGGCGTGGATGTGGTAATTCTCGGCGAGTGTGAGGAGATTCTTCCTCAACTAGCCGCTGGTCTCGATGAACTCGCTTCCATTGCCTTTCAGGACGGCGCGCGCATCGTGGTTCGCGGGCCCAACCGCGCCGCTGACATGAAGGCGCTTCCCGCGCTGAAGTGGCCGGACAAGACCGTGACGAAACACGCGCATCATCACCATCGCTTCGATGCCGAACCGGGTGGTCCCGGCGCTGAAATGGAAGCTTCGCGGGGCTGTCCATACCACTGCACCTTTTGCGCGAAGGATAATTTTCGGAACAACTATCGCAAGCGTCCACTCGCGACAGTGCTCGAAGAGTTGGACCGCTTCGTCGGCCAAGGCGTCGAGTACGTCTATTTCATTGATGAAATCTTTCTCCCCGATGCGCCGCTGTTAGCTGCGCTAGCGGAGCGCAAGCTCAAAATCGGCGTACAGACGCGCATCGATCTTTGGAATGAAGATTCCATCCGTGCGCTTGCCCGCGCTGGATGCGTCTCCATCGAGGCCGGCGTGGAAAGCATCACGGAAGCAGGGCGCGCCTACCTCGACAAAAAGTGCAAGATGTCGACCGAGGAACTCACCGGCCGTCTGGTTTTCGCAAAAACGCTAGTGCCTTTTGTGCAAGCAAACCTGCTGGCCATGACGGAAGACGATGCCGATACTGTTGAAACCTGGAGGCAGCACTTGGAAGCGGGCGGCGTCTGGGCGAATAAGCCTGTACCTCTGTTTCCCTATCCGGGCTCGCCTGAGTACACGCGCAGGTGGGGCGCTCCTGATGATTTTGCCTGGGAACGCGCTCACGATGCTTACCTGAAGGGCTTTGACTCGTTCAGCGATATTCAGGAACAACGGCCGCAGACTCTGGTAGCGCTCGAAACAGCTCCGCCAGCTATGGCCCATGGCGGCTCATAACGATGACCGGTACGGACCCGGACTCAGCGTTGCAGCCGCTTAGAATCTTGATGACTGCCGACGCGGTGGGCGGAGTATGGGGTTACTCACTCGATCTCATCCGAGGGTTAACGGCGCGCGGCGCTCACGTGCTGCTCGCGACCATGGGGCCGCGACCCACTGAAGATCAACGATCTCAGCTCGCCACCGTCCCGAACGTGACTTTGGTCGAGAGCAGCTACGCGCTGGAATGGATGCCAAACCCGTGGGAGGATGTGGAAACCGCCGGGGCATGGCTTCTCGACCTTGCCGAGAAATTTAACGCGCATCTCGTGCATCTAAACGGCTACGCTCATGCCGTTCTCGATTGGCGGCGGCCCGTTATTGTTGTCGCGCACTCGTGCGTGTTTTCCTGGTGGAGAGCGGTCCATGGATGCGCACCGGGCTCGGAGTGGGAAGAATATAGGCGCCGCATTTTAAAAGGTCTCGCCGCTGCCGACGCCGTGGTGGCGCCGTCTGCCTACATGGCCCAAGCAATCACTACCG
>CAXUCT010000036.1:0-5494 GCA_964249415.1 uncultured Bryobacteraceae bacterium
TCTCTGGTCGGCGCAATGGTCGGCTTACTTTCACGGCTTTTTGAACGGCAGTTTGCGCGGGGGCGCCACGGTCGAACAAGCACTGGTAGGATTCAACGAGCTATCGATTGAAAAAGCCGGCCCGACCGAGAACCTTTCGATCGCCGTAAGTGCTCTGCTGATTGACCGGCAGGCGGGCGCGATGACGGTGTTCTGTTCCGGTGCGCCGCTGCCGGTCTGGGTGCAGTCGGAGCGAAGCATTGAAACTTTGGCCTGTTCAGCCGGCCCTCCCCTGGGCTGGTTTGCGGATTGTGCTCCCGCCACTGTGACCGTGCCGATCCCTTCCGGCGCGGTCTACCTGTGGACCGACGGCATTGACGATTTAGCGAAAGAGTTCAATGCGAGTTCGCTGAGCGTAGCGCGCGCGTTGCTCAAAACGGGTGGGAGCTCCACGCCGCCGGACTGGGCCTCCGCCTCAAATGATGATCTTCTGGTAGCGCGTATTTTTCCCGCGGATCTCCCGGTTGCCGCCGAAGCTCAAGGCTTGGAACCGCTGGTTGTGGAGTCTTACCGGCCCGAACAGATGGACGGGATTGATGAGCTGCAGAGGTATTGGGAAAACAGCCTGCGCCTGGCGCTGCCGGAGCTGGATGAGACCACGCTATACGCCGTGCTATTATCGGCCCGCGAAGCGGTTGCTAACGCGCTGGTGCATGGCTGCGGCGAAGGAGAGCAAGCGGCCTTTCGCATTAGCTACCAGCCCGCAGTAGAGACCATTTCCGTTCATGTCTCGGATCCTGGTCCCGGTTACAGCTTTTCCGTCGACCAGCACGTTGCGGCCGATATAAATGAACTGGTGGACGCGCATCGCGGTCTCATGCTCATTGGCTCCTTTGCCAACAAAACTGTCGCAAGCCGAAACGGCGCAGATCTCAGGATGGAATTTTCTCTTTCATAGGTTCATATGTCTACCATCAGCAAACTCAACCCAGCCGAACACAGCTCTAGTGAGCCACAGGGCGGCACCTTTACCACCCGGCTTAAAGGCAACGTCCTAAGCACCAATGCCCAGGAAGTGCGTACCAAGCTCACGGCGGCTCTCAGCGATCCGAGATCGGCCACCGGCGCTCTCCAGCTGTTTGAACTTGACGTTACCGAGGCCCAGATGATCGATTCTGTGGGGCTGAATCTCCTTGTGTGGCTATTGAAGGCCGTGCGCGAACGCGGAGCTCGCCTGCGCCTACTTATTTCAAGCGTTCACGTGGAGCGCACGCTGCAGTTCACGCGGCTCGACCAACAGGCCGAGGTCGTGCGCCGGTCCTAGCTCTCCGTGGTGGGCGTCGCTCCAGCGGGTGCTGACGTAGCCTGGAGAGTATCCATGGCGCAGTCCGCTATTACCCCGCGCAGCGACGACCTCGCTGCCTGGTATCAAGACGTCGTTCTCGAAGGCGATATGGCCGAGCCTGCCGAGATTGTGAAAGGCTGCATGGTCATTAAGCCCAACGGATACGCCGTTTGGGAGCTTCTTCAGCGCGCGCTTGATGACGAATTCAAGGCGACTGGCCATCAAAATGTTTATTTTCCGCTGCTGATTCCGCAAAGCTTCCTGCAGAAGGAAGCCGAACACGTGGAAGGTTTCTCTCCGGAACTCGCCGTCGTGACCATCGCCGGGGGCAAGCACCTGGAAGAGCCCTACGTGATCCGTCCGACTTCGGAGACCATCGTCGGCCATTTCTTCAGCAAATGGATCCAGAGCTGGCGCGACCTGCCGCTGCTGCTGAATCAATGGGCCAATGTAGTGCGCTGGGAGTTGCGGACGCGCCTTTTTCTCCGCACATCCGAATTTTTATGGCAGGAGGGTCATACCGCGCATGCGACGCACGGCGAGGCTATCGAAGAAGTGCACCGGATTCTCGACATCTATGCGGCGATCGCTGAGGAAGTGATGGCGATGCCGGTCATTAAGGGCATGAAGACGCAAGCTGAGAAGTTCGCCGGTGCGGTTCGCAGCTACTCCATTGAGGCCATGATGCAAAGCGGCTTGGCGCTGCAGGCCGGCACGAGTCACGATCTCGGCCAAAATTTCGGTAAGGCATTCAACGTTCAGTTCCAAACGGGCGCCGGTCACCTCGAGTACGTGTGGCAAACGAGTTGGGGCGTGAGCACCCGTCTGATCGGCGGCTTGATTATGAGCCACTCCGACGATAAGGGATTAGTTCTGCCGCCGAAGCTGGCGCCGATTAAGAGCGTGCTGGTACCGATTTTCCGAAAGGATCAGGAGAGGAGCGAGGTGCTGGAAGCTGGTCACCGCATTGCCCAGGACATCGGGGCCAAGCTGGACGATCGCGAAGGCCAAACTCCCGGCGCGAAGTTCTTTCATTGGGAGCGCCGGGGCGTACCGCTGGTTCTTGAATTAGGGCCGCGCGACATCGCGGCCGGAAAAATCGTTCTCAAGCGCCGGGACACCGGAACCAAAGAGACCATCGCACAGTCGGATCTTGCCGCGGCTGTGCCGGATGCACTCACGCAGATGCAAACCGGTCTGTTGGAAGCCGCCAGGCAGCGGATGAAAGAACGAACCGCGCTCGCCAACTCGATGGAGGAAATGGAGTCCATTCTCGGCGAAGTCACGGCAGAGAAAGGGAACGGCCGATTCGTGATGGCGCATTTGGCCGACGATCCGACTTGCGACGAACGGGTGAAACAGTTTAAGGCGTCGATTCGATGCCTTCCGCTTACGGATGAGTATGACGGACCGGGGAGGTGTCTCGTGACGGGAAAAACGGTTGACCGGCGCGTGGTGGTTGCCAAGGCCTACTGAGGAGAGTCTTTCTCCGCTGCCATTTCGGCGGCAGCCAGACTTGCCTGCGCCCTTGCCCGTACTTCCGGAGAGGAATCCGCGGCCAGACGATGGAGTAGAGGCGTCAGCTTTTCTTCGCGGATCTGGCCTATCGCCCAGGCGAGCGCGGCGCGAAATCTCGGCTCCGGATGACCGGCGAGGGCCACCATTTTGTCGTAAAAGGATTCGTCTTTGTGGTGGTACAGGCCGATCAAGGCGTTCACGACCACCCGGTGGTGGCTATCCCCTAAGGCTTCACGAAAGACGCGCGTCGCGGAAGGAACCGGCGCGTGCCAAAGCGCCTCGATGGCGTTAGCGCGCACGCGCCCATCGGATGATTCGAGCTGCCGGTCGATCAGTGACCGGTTGGGGCGCACCTTGCAGAGGGCCAGCACGGCCTTTGAACGGATATAGTTGTCGGGGTGCCAGGTGAGCGTGCACAGCCGTGGATAAAAGGCGCTGTAATCCTCGATATCCTCAATGAGCGTGAGAGCCCGGACCAGCCGATCAGCCGCGGTGACCTCTTCCATCACTCGCGAGAGCTTGACGGCAAATCGCGCATCGGCGCCACGCATCACATCCATGGCGCGCCGCGCGTCTTCCAGGGAGAGACACACGGGATCGAAAAGAAGCGCGAGATACGCGTTGTCCGCGGCCAGCCAAGCGGTCATTTCCCGCGCGGCTGCCGTGACTGGTTCGACAGCGATATGCCGGAGCGCAATCTGGGTGATTTCCTCTGGATAGGCCTGCCTCACCCGGGCGAAGAAGTTGTTAAATTTGGCTAGATCTCCCTTGGCGAGCGCCGTCAGAATTTGCTCCGTGCCGCTCACTGGGGTTGCTCGCTGCAATGGAACAGTTTGAGAGGTCGACACTTCGAGCGGGTTCTCCAGGTCTAAACCCATTTCGACGCGTAGGGCCGGTTGTTTGACGCTTTTTGGTCGCGCACCGGCGCTTGCCCGTGGTACGCACCCGGCAATCGCTATAGACTGGCGCGGGTATGGTCGATAGGAATTTGGAAGTGAAGCACAGAGAGCGAGTGCGCCGCTCATCCTATCCCATGAAATATGAACGGGAGATCTCAGGCATTTCTGCGCAGAGCGTATTCTTTTTGAAGCGAATCCAAACCAAGTTGGGATTACCATGAACGAATCTGAAGCGGCAGGCAAGATGACGCTCGATGAGATGGCGGGCGCGATCTCCTCGGCGACAAGCGAGGTTTTCGCCACCATGCTGGACCTGGAGATCAGCGCCGGCGAGATTGAGAAGGACGGCTCCACTTCATCCCGCGCTTCCGGCGTGGTCGCGTTACTCGGCTTGGCAGGCGAATGGGTCGGCAACGGACGCATCTGCTGCACGCCGGAGTTCGGCTGCAAGATGGCTTCGCAGCTGCTCATGCAGCCTTACACGGCCGTCAATGAGGATGTTCTTGATGCCATTGGCGAAGTAGCCAACATGATTATCGGGAACGTAAAGAACGCTCTTGAGGAGCGCTTGGGGGCGGCGCTCTCTCTCAGCACCCCGACGGTGATTTACGGCCATAATTTCGAGGCCAGAAGCATCGGCGTGCGGGAACGGATTACGATCGCGTTCAATTCGGGTAGCGAGCAGCTGCAAGTCCAGCTATCTCTGTCGCCGGCGACCTCAAAACCGGCCCACCGGAGTGTGGTTCACGAAAATCTGGTTCACGAAACCGTACCGGCCCTCGCGTGACGCTCAATTACGTTCACTGACGCTTGGATGTTCGGTTCTGCGCGCTCTTGCCGGTTCGCTCTGCGGGGATAAAGTCCTGGAGCACGGCTTTGCGCATGAGGTCGGGTGGGAGCAGGCCTTGCGCTAGCAGGAAGTCGTGAAAGTGAAGCGGCCGGAAGCCGGGCCCTAGGGCCGCTTCCGTTTCTTTCCGCAGACTGATAAGCCGAGTGAACCCGTAAAAATAACTGTTGGCCTGACCCGGCATTTTCAGCGTGTAGCGCTCCACTTCTTCATGAGCGAACGCATCGGACTGGACGACATCGTGGGTCAACACGCGGGTGGCTTCAGCGGGCTGAATTAAGCCGGCCTGAAGTTCGGGATCGAGAAAGGCGCGAGCGGCGCGGAGCAGGCGGTAGTCGAGCGAAACGAGCTGGCCTTCGAGCGGCATGTAGGGAAGGATGATCGACTCTGAATAGAGACCCCAGCCTTCCGCATTTGTGGAGTTGAAAGCGAACAACGAGCGAGCTCGCGAGACGCCGTGCTCCACCATCGAATCGAACTGAAGCTCGTGGCCGGGACGTGCCTCGTGAGCGATGAGCGTCCAGGAAGCAGCGTCGAAGGTGAAGTCATCATATTTCTCCGGATTCTTCTGTCCCGGAGCGGCGGGCATGTTGAGCGGCAACACGAAGACGCCGCGCTGGCCGGTGTTGTGGAGGAAAGGCGGAGGGACCATGTGGGGAGCGGGCGACTGCGCTGTTTCCGCGGGCGTGGCCAGCCGAATGATGGCCGGCCGGTTGGGCAGAGTGACAATCTGATGTTCGCGGATAATTTGCTCAATGTCACTTAGGTGGCCTTTGTAGAGGGGCAGGATTGAATCGCCGGTAACTTGATTTTTCTTGAGCACGCGCATCACATCGCGGTAGTCGGCGGACGGCAGATGGCGCTGCTGCGCGACCTGCGCGGCGAGCGGCTGCATCTGCGCCTGAA
>CAXUCT010000036.1:5504-14314 GCA_964249415.1 uncultured Bryobacteraceae bacterium
GGAGGAATGTCGACACCGTAACCTTCAAGCGCAAGCGCATACTGCTCGGGCGGCAGGCGGAAATCGGTGCGCGCTTTGGGCAGCACGGTCTGCGTTGTCCAAGCATCGTAGGCGCTGAGGTTTGCCTTCAGCGTGGCGTAAGGCTGCTCCCAGCCGGTGAGTTGGTATTTCCGGAAAAGGTCCGCGATGCCGTCGATGATAGCGGGGTTGCGCGAAAGATCGACCTGCATGCGCTGTTTTGAGGGGTACACCATGCCTGGCTTGGACATCTGCAACTCGACCCGTTGTTGAAGGATGGCGTTGATGGGCCGGTAGCCCGGCGCTAGACCGGCGTACTTACTCAAGCGGACGATGGCCGCATTCCGGCGCTCGGGCGCGGTCTGGTCATCGAGCAGGGTCTGGATGCCTCTATACACATATTCGGTGGCATTGAGAAACGGAACTTGATGCCCGAGGGAATAGTCCTCAACGTTAAAACGATGTTGAGTGCTGTTGATCAGAATGGCAAGATCTTCCGCCACGAATTTGTTCGGCTCCGTCGTGCGCGCGGACTCAAGCTTAGCGAGCACAGCTTCGGTGTCCCGGCGCTCTGCCCGTTCGTTGGCTAGTGTGGGGATGGCGATCTGCTCGTCATACTCGGCGAGTCCTTGACGGGCCTGCTCTTCGGGCGAATATTTCTTGTCGACGTCGAGCAGCATTTGCGTGTAGCGGTCTGACTGCGCAATCCAGGCTTCCGGCGCCGTCTCACGCGCGCCGCTCTGCAGAACCGCGTAAGGGGCTAAGGCAAGCACGCCGAGGGCAAGAGGTAGAGGAGCAATCGTTTTAAACATTGTGCGCGTAATCAGACCAGAACAGAAGAACCATTATGAGGCCCTTGCAAGATCGCCCATTATGATGATTGAACGCATGATCCCTGAGAGAAAAGCCCCATCCGAACCGGCAAAGTACGTCGCGCTGCTGAGGGGTATCAATCTCGCCGGAAAGAATCGGCTCTCTATGAAAGAGACGGCCGGCATTTTCTCGGAAGCCGGTTGCGTGAAGGTGACCACGTATATCCAGAGTGGGAACGTTGTCTTCAGTGCACCGGTAGCTGTGCTGAAGACGTTGCCGGAGTTGGTTACGCAAGAGATTGCGGCGCGCTTTGGTCACCGCGTTCCTGTGATTATACGGACCGCGCAGCAGATATTCGAGACCATACGCGACAATCCATTCCCGCCGACTGAGGCGCGCGGAAAGACGCTGCATGTGTATTTCCTGGCGGATCGTCCAAGCGCAGCGGCTGTGCAGAGCCTGGATCCAAACAGGTCACCCCCGGACGCTTTTTATGTCAGCCAGCGAGAGATCTACGTGCACCTTCCTCACGGCATGGCACGGACAAAGCTGACGAACGCTTATTTTGATTCGAAGCTTTCCACGACGAGCACGGCAAGAAATTGGGCGACAGTGTGCAGGCTGTTGGAACTCATGCAAGCCTAACGCAGCCTCGTGTTCGGCTAGGGACTAGAGGGTTCTTCTTTCCAGAATAACCAGGTCTTGCGGGATGCCGGTTTGCAACACGATGTGCTGCGCATGCTCCAGGGTCTCGCAATGGCGGCAAACCATAGTAAGTTTGCTGACGAAATAGAACAGTTGTTTTGATGAAGACACGAAGCGAGCGATTTTCATTTTGTCAGTTCCGCGAATCAGGTTGAAGAGAATTTGTCCTGAGGACAAATTACATATCGGAGGTAAAAATGAAGATTCTAGGTAATCCAAGTGGTGGGCTAAAGATGAATAATGCTTGAGATTAAAGCGCGTTTAGCGATGCTGCTAAGGGAGCACGGCAAGCGTCTAAGGCGCGTAGGACTACTTGGTCCTGCATATTTAGATAGGAGACATCAATGAAAACGCTTTCTGTTCTTACAGTAGGACTGGCTTTAGCTCTGAGCTCGAATGCATTTGCTCAAGATACTCAGGATACTTCGACGAGCGGCACAACGACCAGCAGCACAATGAAGACGAAGACGAAGCATAAGCATCACAAAGACAGTTCCACAATGAGCAGCACAACGTCTACGACCTCGACGAGTACACAGTAGTGTAATTACTGCGCAGTAGCGCAGGGCAGTGCGGGGTTTCGTCGTTATGAAGGAACCCCGCTTACTCTTCCTCACATCGCGTACCCTTGTGCCGATAAGGCTGAATAGATGTTTGGTTAGCGGCCTGACATAGCGGACGACTTACTGGCATTCGAGGGCAATAACCGCTAGTAACCTTCAACGTTCACGGAGTTTCGCCGATGACGTATGAGTCAGCGGGTTACTCATTCCTTTAACTTCTCTGACGCGAGGAAAATCAGGCACTCTAAGGCCCCCGCGACGGAGGTGTCAAGTGCAAATTCGAAGAATGCCCCCGATAGCCGGTCTCTCTGCGGGACTAGTGATGCTCAGGTCGAGGGGGCGAAAGCGTTCGAAGGGAACCGATCCTTCGGGGCTGTCTCCGCAAGGAAGACAGATACGTTTTTGGCTGCTTTTAATAGGCTCGCTTGCTTGCACAAGTCATTTCGTTTGGGAGCGCAGAATAGGAATGGATCCAGCAACGCCGCTCTCGGCGCCTGCAGCGGCGCATGCGCCTGCGCGAGCGGACTCCCCTTTGCCAATGGCTCTTCCTGGCCAAGCGGCCGGGAGCCGTGAACTGCTGGCTCGCGCGCAATTAGAGAACGAATTACTGTACACGGATCTTCAATCATTTGTATGTAACGAGCACATTGATCGATTCAAGGGATCGGTGGAGGGCGATAAGACTCATCAAGTGGATACGGTGACGAGTAAGGTGTCGTTTGAGAACGGAGTAGAGCACTATTCCGATATTCGTCAAAACAATCGTGAAAGAGCGGCGTTATCGAATCTTCCCGGCGCGTGGTCGGAGGGCGAATTCGGAACCCTCTTGCGGCAGACGCGCGCGCTTCTGGGCACGCAAACCGCATTATTTAAGCAGGAAACGGACTTGGCTGGAACGCCTGCCGCAATCTATTCCATCCAAATCGCGGAAGCAGATAGTCCTTGGAATCTGGTCATCAGTTCGCATAACTACCGTATTGCCTTTGAGACGCTAGTGTGGGTATCCAAGGCTTCCGGCCGGATTCTTAAGATAGAGCGAACTTCCAGCCAAATGCCACCTGAAACCGGCATTGCCCAATTGCGTTGGGGTGTCACTTTAGAACCGGTTCAACTTGAAGAGCGGGCGTGGCTGCTGCCGAAGACGGGCGAATACGAAGTGACATATACGCGTTCGAACCGGAAGGAGTGGAACGTGATGAACTTCTCGGACTACCAGCGTTATGGTGCGCGTACCGTGTTGCGTTTCTAGGGACGGCATCTCCGGAACGAAAAAAAACCCTCAGCAGCGTCGGGCTGCTGAGGGGACCAGTTTAGCTAAGGATAAAAATACTCAAGAAACTGACTGCCCGGGGCGGTGCGGTCGCTAGCTTAGCGGGCACGCTTCATCACGGGCGATAGGTGCGGCAAATGCGACCGGCAATGAGTTGGCCAAGCAGGAATCGAGAATAAATTTCATTCGCATTAGACTTCTAGATTCTGTGTCCGCAATTTAAATTTACGCGGTTTTGTCCGGGAAAGGAATAGTTTGTGTGCCTGGAAGGTACCGCAGAAGCGCGGAGCCGTACTTTCCCGTACTGACCACCCAAGAATAGAGCGCTGTAGGCAGCCGAGCATTCACGATTCAGACTATGAGACTTTTAGGATTAAGATTTTTTACAGGACTTACTTTGTTGTTCGCTGGCTTCGTTCGTCTCAGTGCGCAAGCGGGCTCGTCGGGTACGAAGCCGGAACCTGACATTCTGATCTTCAATGACGGCGAGAAGTTGATTGGGCATCTGGAACGGTCAGTCGGCAGTTCGGTAACGTTCAAGAGCGAGATGGCCGGTGAAGTGACGGTGAAATGGAGCAAGATCAAGGAACTGCGGTCATCGCGCAGCTTTGCAGTAGTAAAGAAGGATACGGAACTGCACTGGCGACAGGAGCCGGAGGACGTGCCCCGGGGGACAATTTCGGTAGCCGATCAGAAGATTGAGGTGGGCGGGGGCGGCCAGGCCATCCGCATTCCGGTGAGCGACACGAGCGAAGTGATCGATCAGTCGATGTTTGAAAAAGCAGTGATGCAGAAACCTGGCCTGTTGGAAGATTGGAAAGGGTCGGCCACGGTAGGTGTTTCGCTCGTGTCGGGAACGCAAAGCAGCCAGACTTACACGAGCGCGGTGTCGTTGGTGCGCGCGCTTCCGACGGAATCATGGCTAGATCCATCGAGCCGAACATCGGTGAACTTCATCTCCTCTTATGGACAGCTGAAACAACCTGCTACGCCGCTTGTGAAGACGTCTATTCTCCATGGAGACGCGGAGCGCGACCAATACTTTTCCGCTCGTGTTTACAGCTTTGAGAGCGCCGGATTCGACCACGATTATTCGCAAGGTCTGGATTTAGAGCAGACCTATGGCGGAGGAATCGGCTGGACGGCGGTGAAGCGGGCGAATCAGGAGCTGGATTTGAGGGGAGAACTGACGTATGTCGATCAGCAGTTTACGGACGCGGCATCGGACCAGAAACTGTTGGGCTCTGTTTTCTCTGAGAATTACAACCATACGTTTAGAAAGAAGATTGCGTTACACGAGCAGCTCAGCGTAAGTCCGGCGTTGACGACAACGCGAGCGTATTCGGCCAGCGGCAACGTAAACCTGTCCATGCCGGTGTTGAAACGCATCAGTTTTACGCTGAGCACGGCGGATGAATATTTGAACGATCCCTCACCGGGATTCAGAAGGAATTCGTACCAATTTACGACCGGACTTACCTATACGGTTCGTTAGAAAAGGACGTCGGGAGCACGCGAGAGCGATCATGGAATAGGCGGGAGCCCCTTGGCTGAGGTAGGCAGCAGAGTTTAGGCTGTGGGGGATTCGACAGCTAGTCATGCAAGCACTTTTTCAGCGATCGCAACGTTTCCTGGTTTGGTTAGGGATACTTCCTCTCCTGCTGGCTTTTGCTTCGTACCGGGCGAGCTCACAGCACATCGCTAGCGTTGCTGCGACGCTAGCGACGGATGAATTTATCCGGCGGCTGGATGAACTGCTTTCGACGCTACAGGACGCCGAGACCGGACAACGCGGCTATCTATTGACGGGCCAACAGCGCTATTTAGATCCGTTTTCCGACGCACAAGAGGATCTTCCGCTCCGCCTGGCTCAGATGGAAGTGCTGGCGACCCGGAACGGCATACCGCGCCAACAGGTTGCAAAGCTTCACCGGCTGGTGGATCAGAAGATGTCTGAGATGCGTAAGACAGTGGATCTGCGGCGAACGCAGGGGTACAACGCTGCGCTCGCAGAGGTGGAAACCAATCGCGGAGAGCAGTACATGGCCGATATCCGATCCCTGATCGGCGGCTGGGAAGACGAGCAGTTCAGCACCTATGAGCAACGGTGGGAGCGCCAGCATCGCGGGGAAATCGAGCTTCAGGTGATATTGGCGCTGGGAGTACTAGGTGGGATCCTGCTGCTTGTTCTTGCCTATCGGTTTAACGTCCTGTATGCCCGCGAACGCGATCAGGTAGAAGAGGAAGTCCGGCGGCTGAACAGCGGCCTGGAAGGGCGCGTGAAAGAGCGTACCGCGGAATTGGAGGCTCGCACAAGGGATCTAGAGCAGCGGACGGCGGAGCTGCAGCGGTCCAACGCCGACCTCACGCATTTCGCCTACATCGCGAGCCACGATTTGCAGGAGCCCCTGCGCATGGTGGGCAGCTACATGGGGCTACTGGCGCGGCGCTATCAAGGAAAGCTCGACGAGACGGCGGACCGCTATATAGAGTTCGCCGTGGATGGAGCCAATCGAATGCAGGCCTTGATTCAAGATCTGCTTACGTATTCGCGGGCCGGGACACAGGCGCTCGAGAAAGGGCCGGTGGCTTTGGGTGACGTGGTAGCCACAGCGCTGAAAAATCTGGACATAGCCATTACGGAGAGCGAAGCGATGGTGCGCTTTGAAAATCTGCCGGTGGTGCAAGCGGACGAAAGCAAGCTGGTACAGGTGATGCAGAATCTGGTGGGAAACGCTATCAAATTTCGTAAGCCGGACGTGCGGCCCGAGATTGCGATCGGCGCCCGGCTTGCGGAAAGGGCGTGGCTCATTAATGTGATTGATAACGGCATCGGTTTCGACGCCAAGTACTCTGATCGCATTTTTCAGGTATTTCAGCGTTTGCACGGAGTGGGCAAATATCCTGGCAATGGAATTGGACTGGCGATCTGCAGACGCATTGTGGAGCACCACGGGGGACACTTGTGGGCTAGCTCCGAACCCGAGGTGGGCTCGACTTTCTTTTTTACGCTGCCAACCGTAACAGGACCTGGCGAGACGCCGTCCAAGAAACGGAAGGAGCAGGACAAAGAACAGCCGCAGCCTATGACACATGCGTGATTCCATCGAACCGTTCGAAATTTTGTTAGTTGAGGACAACCCAGGCGATGTTTTTCTGACGCAGGAAGCATTCCGGGAGGGCCGCTTGGCGTATCGGCTTTCCGTTGTGGAAGACGGCGAAGAGGCGATGCGTTTTTTGCGGCGCGAAGGGAGACATAGCAAGGCTCCTCAGCCTGACTTGATTCTTTTAGACTTGAACCTACCAAAGAAAGACGGGCGCGAACTACTCGGAGAGGTGAAGATGGATCCAGAGTTGCGGCAGATTCCGGTTATCGTACTCACCACTTCCAAAGCCGAGCAGGATGTCGCTAAAGCTTACAAGCTGCATGCGAATTGCTACTTGACGAAGCCGATCCAAATGGATGACTTTCTTAAAACAATCAGATCAGTGGAAGAGTTCTGGCTGAGTGTTGTGAGGCTGCCGTTTAAGGATTCGTACGGCAAGAGTAGTAACTAATTGAGTCTACGGTTTATTTACCGGTACCGCTTGCTCACGCGCGCGGCTCAGTAACTTAGGACCTACATGCCGGCCGGGACAAATACTTTATCCGGGGCAGCTATGCTGGCGTCCTTCTCAGTCACTTTCACGTTGATGGATTGCATCCCGGCTTTCTTTTCGGGACGCGCCTCGAAAGTAAGTAAGTACTGGTGCTGCATTTGCACTAGGATCTCTTTTAGAAACGGCTCAAAGGAAACAGGCGATCCGAAGCCGATGGCATACATCTCTCCGCCTGTCTCGTCAGATAACTGGGACAGGAAATTCTGCCCCCAATTCGCACGCCAAAAACTGTGACCGGAATGTCCGACACTGGGGCTATAGATGGTGTAGACCGTGATACCGGTTTTCTGAGCCGACTCGATACCTGCATTTACGTACGGATTGCCGGGCGCGTATCCACCGCCAAGAGCTTCGATCCCGCTAGAGATCATGATCACGGCCTTGCGTTGTGCTCCTGGCTGGGGCCAGTGTCTCGCGGCGTCAGTGAGCGAGTCGTAGGGGCTGACATCCGCGCCACCTGCCCCGAAAGCAACGCGAATGGAACTGGCGGCCGCGGCATGGTCACGAGTGAAGTTTGAAGTATACGCAGCCATGCCGTTTCGCATATAAGCTACCGCTACTTCCGTGTTGGCAGGCAGGGCATTCACAAACTGCCTGAGCGTGTTGATCTCAGTATAAAACGTTACTATAACAGAATCGTCAATGAGAAGCATCAGCTGCATGCTTCCTTCGCCGAACGGCAACGGGGTTAACGACGTAACCGGCTGTTTATCTCGCCCTTCGGAAACGGTAACGTCTTGCTGTTCAACAGGGGGAATCGTTTTACCGTGCTTGGGTTCCAGAGTAACTACGACGCTAACCGGCGCCCCCGGCACGGACTGTCTCGCAACAAGAGGGAAACAACTCGCTGCCGTCAATACAACGGCGGTGACAAAGAATTTACTTGTATTCATATCTGCCTTTTGCCGGCACAAACTAGCCCGCTTCCGAGTGGCTGCTATCAAGTGAAGGCCACACTGGAAGACTGCTTTGCTCGAATCCTGACCCTTTTATCTGAGCGAACAACGCGCTCTAAAGATTCACAGACATACCTTTCAAACTCCTCGGCACGGACGGCAGCAGTATGCAAGCGCAACGTGCGCCGGCGAGCTTTCTCGGCTATTTCAAGGCGCTGGTCTGCTGCCATCTGAAGATAGGAGGTTACATCGGATAGGTTACTAACTGTAAGTATCTCAGAGCCGGGATGGAAGATTGTTTCGAGGCCGGGCCACTCGTCCGTTAAAATCGGTACTCCGCACGCGGCCGCCTCGAAAAGGCGAACGCTAGGTGAATAGCCGGCACGAACCATGTCGATACGCGTCAAATTGAGCGTCAGCGTTTGTGAATTGTAGAAGCTTCTATGCTCGCCGGCAGGAACGTGCTCGATTCGCTCCACGTTGCCCGGCCAGTTGATATTGTCTGGGTACTGAGGCCCTCCAACAGCGAACCTTCGGCCGGGATGCTGGCGCGCGACGCCCAGTAGCAGGCTGTCCAGGGAAGGCTGGCGATCTGCGGCGTAGGTACCTAAATAAGCAATGTCCCAGCGCTTTGGCTCAGGTTCCGGATAGTAGAGGGAAGGATCTACAGAGCAATATAGGGCCCGCGAGCATGGCGAGCCGAGTCGGCGCTCGATATAGTCCAGAGTAGGACCACCTGTGAAAGAAAGATATAGATTGAACTTAGGGTAGAGCTCGCGAGATATATATTCGCACTTACCGGCACTTACTGCAGCTAGGGTAACTGGAGTATCGATGTCATAAAAAGCGGTGGTATTGCGCGACACTGAAGTAACCCATTGACCC
>CAXUCT010000036.1:14324-16726 GCA_964249415.1 uncultured Bryobacteraceae bacterium
TCCGCTCCGGAACATAGGACCCGATAACCACCACGTCGGCCGCGCGAATGAGAGTAGCGTAACGGTCTTTCAGTTCATCGAGACTGCTGTATAGTCCGACAGAGCAGTAAGGTAGCCGGTCGAACTCCCGGTTCAAGGCATACCAGGGGACATCGCGTTCCAGAAACGTAATGCAATGCCCGCGGCGGGAGAGTTCCTTTAGCAAACCGCGGTATGTAGTGGCGTGACCATTTCCCCAGGTGGAAGTAATGGAGAGGCCCAAGAAGACGCAGTTCAGTTGCCGTTCCTTCAAACCCGCATCTCCATCGCGGTAGGCATAGAGGACAAGGTGTCCTTCAGTACGGACTCAACGAGTTTACCCCTGCGCTCGTAAGTATGTCCGGCGAGGACGCGATTGCGCGCTGCTTCACCGATGGACCGCGCACGATCTTGACTTAAATCTCGAGTCAGGCGAGCGACGTCCTCACCCGTATGAGCGATTAGCACTTCCTTGTCCGGTTCGAGAAAAGATTCTATGCCTTCCCACGCATCCGTGATCAGGCAGGCTGCAGCTCCCGCAGCCTCGAACACCCTGGTCGCAGGTGAGAATCCATACCGCGCCATGCTTTCACGACTGATGTTCAGAACCATTTGAGCGGAACAGTTAAAGGCATTGTGATCGTCTGTGTAGACGTGCCCGACGTAGCTGACGTTCGGCGTGACAGGCTTGTCAGCCCAGCCGCTGCCGCCCAGGAGGAAGCGGCGATCAGGAGTACGTTGCGCCGCCCGGAGAAAGAATTCCTCTACGCGAGCCTCACGATCAGGCAGACGGTTGCCCAGAAATGAGAGGTCTCCCGCGAAGCGCGGGTCGGGCTGGACCGGAAAATGTACATCTGGATCAAACGCGTTATAGATGGCGATGCATTCGCGGGCGCCGGTACGCTGATATTCGTCGGTGACGCGCTTGCCGCCGCCATAAGTGAACACAAGGTCATATCGGGGAAGCGCCTGGTGAAAAGCGTCGTTCCGGTTTGCCGTCAAACGTTCGAGCGTAGCAGGCGCATCCACGTCCCAGAACACGCGGCACACGGCTGCCGGCATGTCCGAAACGCGCTCTTCTAAAAATTCGTCCAAGACTCCGACGCCGCTGGCCTTGACGGCCACATCGAGGCCCTCGGAGGCTTTGAGATGGCGCCCCACTTCTTCGCGATTCTCCGCGTTGTAAACCACAATCCGGGCCCACTCAGGATCAGGGATATCGCGATGCTTCTGGCGATCGTAAGCGTCAGGCTCGAAGAACGTGATCTTATGTCCGCGATGTGCCAGGGCGCGTAAAATGCCTCGATAGTAGGTCGCCGCGCCGTTCCAGTAGGCGGAAACCAAGCTCGATCCCCAGAAGGCGATCTTCATGCATCCACTCCGGCCGAGACTGTCTCCGGGACTACGAGAGACGCGCGCAGTGCGCCAACAATCGCGAGCAACTGGTCCACGCGGTGACTGCAGGTGTGACGTTTGCGAATTGTCTCCAAGCCATTTCGCGCGAGGCTGGTGGCGAGGGAAGAATCGTGAAGCACGTCGCGCAAGTGGCTCTCCATCTCGGCGCCATTTCGCGCCGTGAGAAAGTCCTGTCCGACGCGAAAGAGTCCTTCCGTGTCCTGCCAAGGCGCCGAAACTAGAGGGATTCCGCACGCAAGCGCTTCAAACGGCCGAATCGTTGGAATCCCCGGCAGCTCGCGGGTGTACGGCCGGCGGGGCACGTGGACCGTGGCGTGGAACTGAGCAAATGCCTCAGGCACTTGAAAGTTAGGGAGCCACCCACCGTACGAAATGCCGGCAGACTGCAACTGCTGTAAAGCGCTTTCCGGATAACGCACGCCGTATACCTGCGATTTCAAAGAAGCTTTCTTCACCGGATTGATGAAGTACTCGCGCAGCTCTTCGGTGCGCTCTTCATCACCCCAATTGCCAATCCAGATAACGTCACCGGGCTTTGCACGGGTCTCCCGAGGATAGAACGTGCGGGTGTCCGCCGCCTCATGCCATACGTAAACCTGTTTGCCCCAGCCGCGACGCTCATAGGCGCGTTTCAGAGAAGCTCCATAAGCAAGGACGCCATCATAATCTGCCAATTCGAAGCGTGCCAGTTCCTTCTCCGCGGTCAGAGCGCGATGATGCGTGTCATGAAACAGCACCCTCACCCCGGGATTCTGCCGGCGAAACTGTCCTACAGCGGAGATAATTCTTGGATCGTTCCACTCGTGAACGATAGCCAGATCTACGTCGCGAAGCGCTTCGTCAACTTGGAATTCCCGCGTACGATATTGCGTGCTCCTCAAATCGGGGAAGGCCGTTTCGAAAGCGCGAATAGCTTCTGCGCCGCGATCGCGCAAAAGGTTTTCGCGGCTCCAGTTTTCTTCCGGCTC
>CAXUCT010000036.1:16736-17315 GCA_964249415.1 uncultured Bryobacteraceae bacterium
GAGCGAGCAGTTCGGAGGCGACGCCGCGCAGAAAATGCGCGTTGCCGTGGTTCCAGTCGGAGACCAGCGAATGATAGAAGAGCGCGATGCGGAGTTTCAAGCCGCCGCCTCGCTGCTGGATTGCTGCCGTCGGGCGAGTAGCCCTTCATACACCTGCTGATATTCGTTGATTGAGGCATCGGCAGAGTAGCGGCTCGAATGCCGGCGGGCCGCATCACCCAACCCACGGCGGCTCTCTTGATCCCCAGCCAAGCGATTCAGTTCGCGAGCCCATGCATCTGGATCCGTTGGATCGATGAAGACAGCAACGCCAGCCCAAAGCTCTCGCAGGCTTGGAATGTCGGCCAACACCAGGCAACAGCTTGTGCGGGCGGCTTCAAGCACCGACAGGCCGAACGGCTCGTAGAGTGCCGGATGCACAAACACGCTTGCGCGGGCCATCTCCGCCAGCATTTCAGCGTAGGGCAACATTCCTAAACAGCGCAGGGCTTTCATTCCGCCGGTTGAAGTCCCAGGACCACGATCGCTTCCGGAAACGCGTATCTCCCAAGGAAGCTCCGGCGCGATCCGCTCCAACAT
>CAXUCT010000037.1:0-3766 GCA_964249415.1 uncultured Bryobacteraceae bacterium
ATCTCACTTGGTCCCAGGACCTCGGCTCTGTAACCGAATTGCTCTCCGGAGAATTTTTTCAACCGCTCGGACGCAGCAGTTCTCACCAACTGTGGTCCTCCGCCATGGTGATCTCTCCGCTGCTTCGCGGATTATTCGGCCTCAGTTGGGATGCACCCAATCACACCCTGCGAGTAGCTCCCCAATTGCCCGCTACCTGGCAGCATGCGCGCCTCCGTAACGTGCCACTTGGTTCAGCAACGTTGGACCTCCAATTTGATCGCCAGGGTCCGCAACTCATCGTGCGTGCTACCTCCCAGGGCGGAGCACCTTTCTGCTTGGGAGGCAACGGACGTGAAACCACCTGTGTCCACACCTTCGCCATGCCGCTGAACCCGGTAGAGATTGAGATTCCAACAGACCTCCCGTTGGAGGGCGCCAAAACAGAACAATTGAAAGTCTTAGACGAGCAGTTTTCCCCACACCGAGCCCTCTTTACATTCCAGGCACGCGGCGCATCCAATTACGAGCTTCCCGTTCGCCTAAACCGTCCCGGCGTCGCGGTCAAAGATGCCGAGATCGCCAATGGAAAGTTGCGCATCCACTTGCCCGAAGGCGAGGGATATCAGAGGGAGACAGTCACTTTCGTCTGGTAAACATATCTCATGTCAAAATTGCACGTCGCCACCAGAAGCAAAACGCCGGCCCGCTTAGCGGGTTCGTTCGCCGCCTCGGCCGTGCTCGCAGCGCTCCTCCATGCCCAGACCGCCGCCATCGAGACACAAACCCCCTCGGTTCTCGACTATATTCACGGGACTTGGCAGGTGCTCACGCGATCCAACCGGGACGTAGCGAAAGCCGCTGTGGACCCCAAGTTCAAACCCGGCCCGGATGGCCGCTGGCCGGTGTACATCCCGCAAAACGAGAACGCTGCATCCGTCGAGCAAACACTGCGCGATGAGATGCCGGCCGACGCCTTTAACACCATCAAGATCCGCGCCTTGCCCGAAAATGTAAATTCACTCGCAGCGCAGGGCCTCCTATATCTCCCGCGGCCCTACGTCGTCCCCGGTGGCCGCTTCAATGAGATGTATGGCTGGGATAGCTACTTCATTCAGGTCGGGCTGCTCGAAGACAACAACCTCGATCGCGCCAAAGACATGGTCGATAACTTCCTGTACGAAACCAAGAACTACGGGAAAGTGCTGAACGCCAACCGGACGTATTACCTCACGCGTTCTCAGCCGCCTTTTCTCACCGAAATGGTCCTGGGCGTCTATAACAAAACGCATGACCGGAAATGGTTGGCGGACGCGCTGGTGCAGATCCAGCAGTACTACGCATTCTGGACCCGCGAGCCCCACCTCACACCGGAAACCGGCTTATCGCGCTACTTCGATTTCGGTGAGGGCCCGGCCCCCGAAGTCGTCTCCGCCGAGCGTGACGTCCAAGGCAATACGCATTACGACCTGGTCAAGCAATACTTCAAGACTCACCAGGTGACCGATTACAATCTGAGTCAATACTACGACCGCCAAACCGACCAGCTCACGCCACTGTTCTATAAAGGCGATCGTTCCATGCGCGAATCCGGCTTCGATCCATCGAACCGCTTCGGCCCCTTCAACATCGACATCATTCACTACGATCCCGTCTGCCTCAACAGCCTGCTTTTTCTGAGCGAGATGCAAACAGCCGAAATTCTTGCGATCCTAGGCCGCGCGAGTGAAGCGGAGACCTGGCGCCAAAAAGCGACCGACCGCGCCGAGCGGGTAAACCGCCTGATGTGGGATGAGCACGACGGCCTCTACTACGACTACAACTTCGTCGGGAAACAACGCAGGCAGTATCCCTTCCTCACCACGTTTTATCCCCTCTGGGCCGGCTTCGCCACCAAAGAACAGGCCGCGCGCGTAGTGAAAAACTTGCCCCTGTTTGAGCGCGCCGGTGGCCTGCAAACCAGCACCTATGTCAGCGGCAACCAATGGGACTCGCCATTCGGCTGGGCGCCCCTACAGATGATCGCAGTAGATGGCCTGCGCCGCTATGGCTACAACAATGAAGCCGACCGAATCTCCATCAAATTCCTCTCGCTTGTCCGCCGCGAGTTTCGGAGGCAGGGCTACATCGTGGAGAAGTACGACGTCATTAACAGTGGCTCGGACGTCGCGTCCCAGATCCACTACGGCTACAGCGCCAATCAAGCAGGTTTCGGTTGGACTAACGCCGTCTTCGAAAAACTCTACAACGAACTCTCGCCACAAGCTCAGCGCACTCTGTTGAATCGCTGAGCTACCGGATGATCTCCAGATGCCGGTCAGAAGCGCCTGTGACCGCGCGGCACGTGATCGCACCGTCGAAAGTCACCAGCTTTCCGTGACGATGCACTGCAAGCCCCAACAGGTATACATCGGTAACTACTCGATGTCCAGAAACGAACGGTGCCCGAAACAGCGATTCCTCCAGGAACGAAACGCCATCCGGCCAAAACTCATGGTGGGAGTCGCCGCACATGGTCCTTAAATGGCTGATGACCTCCGCTGGGGACGCCTCAACGGTCGGATAAGCGGGATTGCTTAGGACGCAAATGCAGCCATTGATGGTGATCGGACAGGTGGCCCAGCCATTCTTCTGATTCCGCCCAAACCATTCATGAGCGCGGTCATGATGCACATGCGCTGGGTCAAACAACGCGATCAGCACATTCACGTCCAGCAGACCAATGCTCATGTCTCATCACGTAAGGCATTTACTAGGGACAAATCGGGACGTTCAGCCAGCTTCGGTACGAACAGCGGAACTCCGTTCCGCATCCCTGCTTCGCCCTTACCCGCGGCAAGCGATTGTCGAAGCACCTGCGAAACGAACTGGCCCAATGATGTACCAAGCGCCTTGGCCTGTTGCTTGGCCGCCTCCATGACATCACCGTCTATCTCCAAGGTAGTCCGCATCGACCATCATCTTAACCCAATTGCATCAGATGAGTCAAGTATTGATGCGTGATGTAAGATCGCCTAGCAACAAACTAAAAAGACGAACCCAATTGGGTTCGTTCGGCAATTCGGCCTGTTTGCTGCACAGTTTCAGGAACCCGAAACAGCCCCTCGGGGACACTCGGGGCTAACCGTTCAACAACTGCCAGTGTCCGAGGTGCAGGCGTTGTCTCCTACCGAACTGCCCAGGCAGCAATTCCCCATCCGATCTAAAATCAGAGACTTAGCTGGCTCTTGCCGTCCGCAGAGACAAAGCCCTATGCAACAAAGGTGACTAAAGTGAGTAAAAAATACGGTCGCCCATGGCTTCGTTCCGTCGCTATCAGGTTGGCGGCATACTCGTTGACCGCCTACCTGACGGTCGGAGCGTACCTTTACCTCAATGAAGCTAAACTTTTGTTCCCGGCTCCGAAAACTCACCGCAACACTACCCCGGCGGTTAGCAGCCTTCCCTTCGAAGACCTGCAAATTTCAGTGAACGCGGCAGCTCATCTGCATGCTTGGTGGATTCCCGCTGCGACGCCATCGGCAAAGTTGATTCTGGTGTTCCACGGCAACGGCTACGGCTTGGACGACATGGCGGGAGAGGAAGCTATAGAGCTCCATGCAATCGGGGCGAATCTGCTCCTCGTCGATTATCGCGGCTATGGATCCAGTACGCGCCTCACCCCAAACGAACTGACTGTCGACGAGGACGCCGAAGCAGCGCTATGTTACTTGTTACGCCAACGGAGAATTCCGATCGGCAACGTATTCGTGCTCGGGAGATCAATCGGCAGCGGTCCAGCTATGCA
>CAXUCT010000037.1:3787-17068 GCA_964249415.1 uncultured Bryobacteraceae bacterium
CTCCTGGTACTTCCACCTCTTTCCAGTAAGCCGCATGTTACACACACATTTCGATAATCTCTCAAAAATCAGTTCAGTTCGCGTGCCGCTGCTGATCGTTTCGGGGACAGCGGATACTCTGACGCCGGTACGGATGGCGAAAGCAATCTTCGCGCGAGCGCACCAACCAAAACAGCTTTACCTTGTCCGTGGTGCCGGTCATGATGACTTATTGGATATCGGTGGACAAGCGCTGACAAAGCTAATGCGGCAGTTTGTTGGCGAACATTAAGGCGGTTTTGAAAATTGGGTTCGTTCGGTAATCCAACCCGTTCGAGTGGATCCGGTTCGTTCTGTGAATTGGGTTCGTTTCGCAAATCCGCGTCCATCGCGCCCAAAAGCAAGAAGTAGCATAGAAAGGCTGCGTAGCCATGAAAAAATTTTCCGTTCTCCTGTCCGTCGTTCCACTAAGCTTTCTTTCCCTCGGCCTTTTTGCCCAGCTCAACCGTGAGCGCGGCAATGGCCCTGATAACGTGCCTCAAGCCAGCTTTTTTGCCCACCGCCTCGGCACCGATCATGCGGAAGGGATCACCACGGTCGACATGAACGGGGACGGCAAGCCGGATATTCTCAGCGGCGCCTACTGGTACGAAAATCCCGGGCAAGGGGGCGGCGAATGGAAGCGCCATCAGTACCGGACCGTCGACATCGTGGGCGAGTTTGTCTCCGATTGCGGAGAATGGGCCGTCGACGTAAATCACGACGGTGCCCCGGACGTTGTCACCCTCGGCTGGCAGACGGACGGCCTCTGGTGGTACGAAAACCCGAGAAAGCCCGACGTGATGTGGCAGCGCCACCTCATTGCCCACACGATTGAAACCCAAGGCGGCTGGATGGCGGACCTAAACGGCGACGGTAAACCGGACCTGGCGCTGGCGCACTACGGCCGATCAGGCGTCATCTGGATCGATTTCGCCGGCCCGGAACCGAAAGTGCATCACGCCGGCGGTCACGATCAGGACGGCCACGGAATCGGAATGGCGGATATTAACGGCGACGGCAAAGTCGATCTCCTCACCCCGCACGGCTGGTTTGAAAATGTCGACGCCAACAACGACAAGTGGACCTGGCACGGCGAATGGGATCTCGGCGAAACCGGCTTCCCCATAGTTGGTTACGACGTGAATGGCGACGGTAAGACCGACATCATCTACGGCCGCGGTCACAGCTACGGTCTGTATTGGTTAGAGCAGGGGGGCGGAGGAGCAGGCCGCCATTGGACCAAGCACGCCATCGATGAGTCTTTCTCCCAAGTTCACGTTCTTAAGCTAATCGACATTGACGGCGACGGCGAGCCCGAACTACTCGCCGGGAAGCGTTACCGCGGGCACGACGGCAAAGATCCCGGCTCCTATGATCCGCTCGTGCTCTATTACTATAAAATCGATCGGAAGTACGCCCGGTTCACGCGCTATCCCATTTCAATGAATGGCACTGCCGCCGCAGGCACGCAATTTGTAGTGGAAGATCTGGACGGCGACGGCGACCCCGACATTGCAGTTGCGGGCAAAACCGGCGTCCACTTTCTCGAAAACCTGAAAGTTAACAATGTACCCGCCGCTCAGCGCGAGCAGGAACTATTGCTAGACAAAAACTGGCCTTTACAAGGCGAGGGACCCGCAGTCAAGTGGCAGCACTAAGCGCCGCCCGCTCCCATCAGCGCAGATAAAACATTTCAATGCCTAGGATAGAAATTTAGACGTACGCCTACGCCTCTTGAACTGTTAGCCTTTCTGCTTACCCACTCAGATGGTCAATCAACCCATTAACTCCGGCGATAACGCCTGGATGCTCACCAGCGCGGCCCTGGTACTGATGATGACTGGCCCTGGGCTGGCCCTCTTCTACGGTGGCCTGGTTCGAAGCAAAAATGTGCTCAGCACCATGATGCATAGCTTCGTTCTTATGGCTCTGGTAACGGTTCTCTGGGCGCTATACGGCTACAGTCTCGCGTTTGCGGAAGGCAATCCATTCATTGGCGGCTTCGGTTATCTTTTCTTGAATGGCGTAGGCTCTGCGCCTAATGCCGATTACGGGGCAACGGTCCCGCACCAGACGTACATGATCTACCAGCTCATGTTTGCCATCATCACCCCCGCTCTCATCTCCGGTGCTTATGCGGAGCGCATCAAGTTCAGCGCCATGTTGCTGTTTTCGTGCCTCTGGGTAACGATTGTTTACTTCCCCATGGCCCACATGGTATGGGGAAAGGGCGGTCTCCTGAATGCATTTCTTGGCGGCAAAATCCCCTGCTTTGATTTCGCCGGCGGCACCGTCGTCCACGTTACCTCTGGCGTCAGCGCGTTGGTCTGCGCCCTGTATTTAGGCAAGCGGCTCGGTTATCCCAAAGAGCCTATGAAGCCTCACAGCCTGGTCCTGAGTTTTATCGGCGCCTGCTTGCTGTGGGTGGGCTGGTTTGGATTCAACGCCGGGAGCGCCGTGAATGCATCCGGGCTGGCTACAAGCGCCTTCGTCGCCACTCACTTCGGCGCGGCTGGAGCGGCCCTCGGGTGGATGCTGGCGGAGTGGAGGAAGCACGGTAAGCCCAGCATGCTGGGCGCCATCTCAGGCGCTGTGGCCGGTTTGGTGGCCATTACGCCCGCGTCCGGCTTTGTGAAGCCCTTCCCTGCCCTGCTCATTGGCTTCTTAGCGGGGATTGTCTGTTACGTAATGGTGACATCCGTTAAAGGCAGATTCGGCTACGACGACACGCTCGACGCCTTCGGAGTGCATGGGGCGGGCGGTACGCTTGGTGCGCTTCTAACAGGCGTTTTCGCCACCAGCGCGGTGAACGACGGGCTCAAAGACGCCTCCGGCAAGGTGTTGCCTCTTGGCTGGGTAGACGGCAACCCGCATCAGGTTCTGAACCAGCTAATCGGCGTTGCCATCGCCTGGACGATTGCCATTGTCGGCACTCTCATTATTTTGAAGATTGTCGACCTGCTGGTAGGCCTGCGTGTATCGAGCGAACAGGAGATGGAAGGCCTCGACCTCAGCATGCATGGCGAAGAAGGCTACAATTTCGATGCATAACTTGAAAGTCGACCATGAAAAAGATTGAAGCCATCATTCAGCCCCACAAACTCGAAGACGTGAAAGAGGCGCTTAAGAATGCCGGGATTGACGGCCTTACCATCACCGAAGTTCGTGGACACGGGCGTCAAAAAGGCCACAAAGAGGTCTATCGCGGCATGGAATACGAAGTGGACCTCCTTCCCAAAGTAAAGGTCGAAACAGTAGTCCCAGACTCGCGTCTGGAGGAGATCACCAACATCGTCTCCGCGGCCGCGCGTACCGGCAAAATCGGCGATGGCAAGATCTTTATCTACGATGTGCTCGAAGCGGTTCGCATCCGGAACGACGATCGCGGTGAAATGGCCCTGTAGTTTCCGATGCCAGCCGCCGCGCCGCCGAATCAGCAACCCGCCCCTCCCACGCCACAGGAGTTCTTGGGCGATGCTGAGGCGGCAGAGCTCCTCCGCCAACGTACCGAATTTGCCGACCACTCCGTAGCCGGCGCTGCTGCCAAGTATTTCGAGTCTCAACTGAAAGCGCCGTTTGCGATCGCGGCCGTCGGCGGGTATGGCCGCCGGGAGCTGTTTCCCTTCTCTGACATCGATCTTCTGCTGCTCGTCGGCGCCGAATCTGACCTCAGCAGTGTCAAAGAACCGCTTGCCGAGTTCCTGCGCTCTCTGTGGGACCTAGGCCTCCGCATCAGCCACTCTGTGCGAACCGTCGAGGAATGTGGACATCTCCACGACGGGAACATAGAGCTGCATATCAGTTTGCTCGATGTCCGGCTTTTGTGCGGCAGCGCCAGTTTGTTCGGCGCACTGGGAGAAAAGCTCAAGGACGTCTATGGGCGCCACGGAGACGCCGTCGCCCGAAGTTTGGTCGAAATGGCCAGGCTCAGGCACGACAAGTTCAACAACACGGTCTATCACCTGGAGCCGAACATCAAAGAGGCGCCCGGCGGCATTCGCGATGTGCACGTACTGCGCTGGCTTGCGCAGTTGCTTCCTCAGCACGAGGCCATTCGCCTTTCTGTCGAAGAGCTGTCGGCACCGATTGAGTTCCTCTTCGCGCTGCGCACCTTTCTTCACCTTCAATCCCGCCGTGACAATAACCTCCTGACGTTTGAGCTGCAGGACGAATCCGCGCGTCTACTGACGCCCGCCCCGCTCGCGCCTGAAGAGTGGATGCGGCTCTACTATCAAAACGCCCGTCGCGTTTTTCAGTCTTGCTTGCGCGGTCTGGAACTAGCTGAAGCTCAAGACCCTTCCCTGCTCCGCCAATTTCGCGACCGGCGCAGCCGCCTGTCGACCACTGAATTTACCGTCTCTCGCGATCGGATTTTCCTGCGCAATGCCGCGGACACGCTCAGTTCAACGTCCTCTATCCTGCGCCTTTTTACCTTTGCCGGACGCCACGGTATCCGGCTCTCTTGGGACACTCAGCGCCGCATTCAAAACGAACGCGACCGGCTGACCACAGATTTTGCCGGCCACCCTCCAGCGTGGCCGGCGTGGCGCGAGTTCTTTTCCCAGCCCCATACGTCCGTCGCCCTGGAAGAGATGGGGGAAACGGGGCTTCTGGCGGCAGCTATCCCTGAGTGGCGCGATATCGATAGCCTGGTTGTCCGCGACTTTTATCACCGCTACACGGTGGATGAACACACTGTTGTCGCCATGCGCGTCATCGACGACCTGTTAGCGCGGCGAGCGGGAACGCCGGCGCGACTTCACGCCTTGGGAGTTCCTGATTCCGATCACGTCATTTTGCGTCTTGCAATTCTTCTGCACGATCTCGGGAAAGGCACAACACCAGGCGAGCATGTGCGAGGGTCGCTTGAAAGCGCTACCGCTGTTATGCGCCGCCTTCAAGTGCCGGATACCTTTAGCGAAGCGGTTCTCTTCCTGATTGAGCATCACCTCGACCTATCGCTCATCATGAATGGCCGCGACCTTGAAGACACCGCTACCGCCCGCTTCCTAACCTCCCGCATCGGCACGCAGGAAGATCTTCTCCGGCTGACTCTGCTTACTTACGCCGACATTAGCGCCGTTAACCCCACCGCCATGACCCCTTGGCGGCTTGAGCAACTGTGGCGCGTCTATGCCCTGGGCGCCGAGCAGCTCACGCGGGAGCTTGCTACGGATCGTATCCACCACGGCTCCACGCCCGGTTCAAGCGGTCCTACTTCTCCGGAGATGGTCCGTTTTCTGGAAGGCTTTCCTAAGCGTTACCTCCGAACGCATACTCGCGAGCAGATTGAAAAGCATCTCGCGCTCGAAAAGAAAAGCAGAAAGGGAGCCGTCGGTATCGAGATCGCCCGCGAAACGGGCGCTTACCTGTTAACCGTTCTGGCCGGCGACGAGCCTGGATTGTTTGCCTCCTTGTGCGGTGTTCTTGCCAGCTTCGGCATGAACATTGTTAAGGCCGAAGCAGCGTCCAACGCCGAAGGGTTTGTTCTGGATCTGATCCGGTTTACCGATCCCGTTCGCACGCTGGAGCTCAATCCCGAAGAAGTGAACCGCCTTGAGTGGACAGTCGAGTGCGTCATTAAACGTACGCTCGATGTAGTGGACTTGTTGAAGCGCAGAAAGGCAGTTCGACGCCCCACCAGCGAAGCAACCATCCTGCCCGGCGTGCGCTTCGATAATGAAGCTTCTGATGACTCTACGCTGGTCGACTTCGTCGGGGAAGATCGGCCGGGCCTGCTCTACGATCTTGCCTCCGCCATCCGGGAGAACGGTTGCAATATAGAGGTTGTCATGATCGATACCGAAGCCCACAAAGCGTTTGACGTCTTTTACGTCACCCGCAATGGCGCCAAACTGGACGAAAGCACCAAGGACCACCTCCGCGCTGACCTGCTTCGCGCCGCCGCGCCATCCAGGCAATAAGGTCCCTTCCCTATGCCTGACCTGTTCCGTCTGGATGGAAAGACCGCACTGGTCACTGGTGGAGCAAGCGGCATCGGCGAGGCCACAGTCCGGCTATTCGCCGAAGCAGGCGCTCAGGTTCTGATCGTTGATGCCAACGAATCGCGGGCTCAGGAACTGGCCCTCTCGGTACCGCGGACGCAATCCTTTGCCTGCGATGTAACCGATGAAGTCGGCATCCGACAGCTGTTCGCCTCCATGGGCACACTAGACATTCTCGTGAACTGCGCCGGCATTGGACTCGTTGGAACGGTCGAGGAAACGGAGCTGTTGGACTTCCGGCAGCTCTTCCGAGTCAATGTCGAGGGCAGCTATTTAATGATTAAAGCGGCACTGCCGTTACTGCTGAAAGATCGTGGATGCATCTTGAATATGGGATCGGTGGCGGGGCTGGTGGGCGTAAAACGCCGGTTTGCTTACTGCGCCACAAAAGGGGCCATAATCGCCATGACACGCCAATTAGCAGTAGATTACCCTACTCAGCTTAGGGTGAACTGCGTTGCGCCAGGCACCGTAGACACCCCTTTTGTGGAGGCCTACCTCGAAAAGTATCACCAGCACGAGAAAGACAAAGTGCGCGCGCAACTAGAGGAGAGGCAGCCTCTTGGCCGTCTCGGACGGGCCGACGAGATCGCGAGATTGATCCTATACATTTGTTCTCCGGCGGCCGATTTTATGAATGGATCGATAGTGACGATTGATGGGGGATGGACCGCCGGGTAGTTGACGTTATTAACAGAACTACTTAGGATATAAGTAAATCTAAATTTGTGTGGTTTGGCTGTTAGTATCTTAGGGCTGAACGCGCGATCTTCTTACCGATGGGCATTTTTGATCTTTACTGAAGGGTGGTTATGAAATTCCGTCCTTTCTACATCACGGCTTTCCTCCTGGCTCTGTTAGGCGCCGGAGCGGTATCAGACGCACAAACGTCGCAGGGTACCCCTGCATCCAAGCACCGGAAGAGAACCCGTCGCGCTACGACCACCCAGGCCGGAGTCATTCATACAGGCAGATCCCGTTCCCTGCGGCTTGCGGCATCCCGCCGCCGCCGCGGACATCACGTCGTGGCCAGCCCATGGACAGAGCCCACTTACGCAGATTCAACCGTTGGCGACAACGTCGATGGTGAGGACGTTGTCGTTCGTAAAGCAGCTATCGACGCGCTCGGGCCCTACAACGGCGCCGTGGTGGTGGTCGATCCCCAGAGCGGACGCATCTTAAGCATTGTGAATCAGAAGCTGGCGCTCAAAGGTGCTTATCAGCCCTGCTCCACGGTGAAGATGGTCGTCTCTTTCGCTTCCCTAAGTGAAGGCATTGTGAGTTCCGATACGGCGGTTCACTTGACGCGCCGCTACGCCATGGATATGACTCAAGCCATTGCGCACTCAAATAATCTTTACTTCGCCAAGTTGGGTCAGGAGCTTGGATTCGAGCGTGTGGAGAAGTACGCGAAGCTGTTCGGCTTGGGCGAGAAAGCCGGCCTGGACATCCCTGGTGAAGAAGCCGGGTACCTCACCAATGAACCACCGGATACGGGCGTCGGCATGATGACCAGTTTCGGAGACGGCATTCGGCTCACGCCTCTTGAGTTAGCTAGTATCGTCACTACCATCGCGAACGGCGGAACAATGTACTACCTGCAGTACCCCAAAAGCCAGGAAGAGGTCGGGAAGTTTGTTCCTCGTATTAAACGAACTCTGGACATTGCTAATCTTGTTCCCCAGGTAAAAATGGGCATGCGCGGGGCAGTCGAGTTCCCGAACGGCACCGCGCACCGGGCCAACTATGATCCCAACGAACCGGTCTTTGGAAAGACCGGCACGTGTACGGATACCGCACAGCCCGGCGTACACCTGGGTTGGTTCGGCTCCTTCAACGACGTAGGGAACAAGAAAGTTGCCGTTGTTGTACTGCTCACGGGCGGCCGCGGAATCAGCGGGCCGATTGCGTCAGGAATCGCTGGCGGTGTCTACCGCAACTTATCTGAACAGCATTACTTCAGCACCAATCAGCAGGCCGCCATGCCAACTACTCTGGTCTCCTTGCAGAGCGATGGACGCTAGACAGGCATTACGGTAGAACGGTTCATCACGTGAACACTGGCGTCCGCATTCGATGATCCTGCCGGCGAATTACACCTCAGAAATCCTGCTTCTCCTGCTTTCGTTTCTTTGCTTCGGGTCCTGGGCCACCACCTTCAAGCTGGCGGGCCCAAAGTGGCGCTTTGAGCTTTATTCCATCGACTTCGCCGTGGGTATCGCCTTGATTTCTCTCCTAGCGGCATTTACGCTGGGCACCCTCGGTTCAGATCTCTCCTTCAGCGACCGGCTGTTGGTCGCCGGCCGGTCCTCCCAGGCAGTTGTGCGGGCGGCCGGGTTCATCTTCAGCGTGGGCAACATGCTGCTTCTGGCTGCTGTCTCGCTGCTGGGCATTTCGGGCGCTTTCCCCATCAGCATCGGCCTGGCGCTGGTAATTGGTTCATTGTTCTCATTTCAGACCACAAACAGCTTGTTCCTTGTCACCGGGATCGTGCTGATGATCGCCGGCATCGCCTTCGATATGGTCGCGTGCCGCCTGCGAGATGCGGTGAAAGTCGCGGCCAAAATTACAAGTAAATCGCCCGCCAAACCGGCGCGGGGGAAATCCGGCAAGGGCCTTTTCCTTGCCCTTCTCAGCGGAGTCATCTTAGGCTTCTTTTATCCGGTCTCCCTGAAGGGCATGACCGGGGAACTCGCACTCGGTCCTTACGCTGGGATGTTCATGTTCTCCCTCGGGGTCCTGATCTCAACCGCCGTGTTTGATTTTTACTTCCTGAACATCGCGATAGAGGGCGGACGCCTGAACCTCAGCGCCTATTTTGAAGGCATGGCGCGTCAGCATTTCCTCGGCTTCGCAGGTGGAGCACTCTGGGCGGTAGGCGCGCTGGCTGCCTCGCTTGCCCTCTCCCTACCTGCGCAGACCGGAGTAAATCCAGCACTGAAGCTGATCGTGCCGGTGGCTTCGGTGCTGCTTACGCTCCTGTGGGGTGTGTTCGGATGGCAGGAATTTAAAGCAGCGCCAGGAACCGCTAAGGGCTCGCTTGCTTTGACGGCGGCTCTTTTCGCGTGCAGCGTAGTGCTAATTAGCTTAGGCATCAGTTCCTAAAAGCCAAGAGCCCTCTCAAGCGCTGCAACGGCAGCTTTATCAGGGGCGCTACCCTGCGGACGTAGGGTAGAAAGTGGTCTGCTCCAAATAGATCCGTTGACCACCCTCCTGTGATTCGATGACGCGTGCTTCGAAGCGAGACAGGTAGCTATCGGTGTAATATATACGGAAATCTGGACGATCAGTGGCCACGCTTCTCATGTGTAGCATCCTGGCGGTCTCGTAAAGCATCTCCTACGGGAGCACACAAATGTCGTCTCTGCGCGAGCATATTCAGGCCATTAAACGAGAGGACCCGGCAGCTAAGAGCAGCCTGGAAATTCTGCTGTGCTATTCGGGCCTGCATGCCGTCATTTTCCACCGTTTGGCGCACCGCTTGTACCAGCGTCGGTGGTATGTGCTAGCCCGGCTTATCTCCCAGGGTTCACGGATCTTAACGGGCATTGAAATTCACCCAGGCGCGAAAATCGGCCAGCGCCTCTTCATCGACCATGGAACGGGTGTTGTGATCGGTGAAACTGCCGAAGTAGGTGACGATGTTCTTCTCTATCAGGGCGTCACGCTTGGAGGCACGGGAGGCGAACGGGGCAAGCGTCATCCAACGGTCGGAAATCGAGTTGTGGTCGGGACGGGAGCTGCCATATTAGGCAACATCCGGCTGGGTGACGATGTGAAGGTGGGCGCCGGGTCGGTAGTCGTACATTCAGTCCCGGAAGGTTCCACCGTGGTCGGAATACCTGGCCGCGTGGTCAGTGCGCGCAGCAAAGCGCTAGGCACGCTGGAACATGGCCACGTGGCGGCATCGGGCGAGTCCGAGCCCGCAGATATCGAGCAACTCGCAGATCGCATCCGGCAGTTGGAAGCGTTAATTCAACTTCTGCTCGAAGAAAAGCTCGGGCAAGCGCGCGGCTAACTGAAGCGATAGCGCAAGCTATTTGCCGCCAGCTCAGCCAGTTCTTCGCGCGAGAAGCCGAACACTAATGCAGCGAAGGTGTATTCCCGCAGTAAATCTGTAAAAAATAGCGCTGGATCATCTGTTCCTAAAACAATCGGCACTCCGGCGTCCCAAAGCTGCCGCAACGGGTGCCGCTCAAGGTTCGCTACCGCTCCTGTACATACATTGCTCGATGGGCAGATTTCCAAAGGAATGTCACGTTCGCGGAGAAGATGGAGCACAGCAGGATCTTCGATCGCGCGGATGCCATGGCCAATCCGCTCCGCGCCGATGCGGATCGCTTGCGCAACGCTGTCCGCGTTCGTCACTTCGCCGGCGTGACAGGTGAGTCTCAGGCCAGCATCTCTCGCCTGACGGTACAGCTCTTCGAACCAAATGGCTGGGCCGCGTTCTTCATCACCTCCCAACCCGATCGCGACGACGCCCGCGCCGCGAAAGTCTTTGGCAGCTTCAAAGACGCGCGCCGCGGGCTCAAGGCCAAACTGCCGGATGGCATCGAAGATCCAGCCGACTTCCACAGCGCTGAACTGGGCGGCTTCCGCCTGGATGGCTTCGTAGATACGCTCGAGGTTCTGCTCCTTCCACAGGATCACGCCGGCAGAAAGCGTAATCTCGGCATAACAGACGTTTTGCGCAACTAGTTTTTGAAGCAGCCGACGCGTCGCGAGCGCATAAGCCTCAGGGGAATCCAACTTACGCGTGACCCACACGTACGCTTTTAAGAAACCGGCAAAGTCTGTGTAATGCAGGCTCTCGCGGATAGCCTGCAATGACAGGGAGGGGTCTAATTCATGTATGGTTTCCGGCTCTACCGACCCCTCCAAATGCAAATGCAGCTCCGCTTTGGGCAGCGCGTATAAAAATTGCTGAAGACTGGTTTCACCTTCGGCCAACGTGTACTCCCCTGCCATAATAAACGTGCCATGACGGATCAAGAGATGGAAGCAATTGCGGGCGGCTACCACGGCGATGCGTTCGCCGTATTAGGACCGCACGCGGTTGGAAATGGTAAAAAAACCGAGTGGGAGATCCGCGCGTTTCTGCCGCAGGCCCAGCAGGCAGCAGTCCTGACCGACGGCAGCAGCGTTCCCATGGAGCGCATCCATATGGCTGGACTGTTTTCCGCCCGGTTGAGCGCGCAGCCTTCTCAATATAAGCTCAGGATCACGGATTCCCAAGGCCGGACCTCCGAAGCGGAAGACCCGTATCGCTTTCAACCGCTGCTCAGCGACTTTGACCTGCACCTCCACTCAGAGGGCACGAACTATGAGGGTTACAACGCTTTCGGCGCGCACGTAGTTACGGCGGATGGCGTGAAGGGCACTCGTTTTGCAGTGTGGGCTCCCAACGCGATCGTCGTCGCTGTCGTAGGAAATTTCAACGACTGGGACACGCGGCGCAATCCCATGCGGGCCCGAACCGGCGGGGTCTGGGAGATCTTCATGCCGGGCGTGGGACCCGGTACCTCTTACAAGTACGCCGTCAAATCGCGATTCCGCGGCTACAGTCAGATGAAGTCGGACCCGTATGGATTCCAGATGGAGACGCCGCCGAAATCCGCCTCCGTCGTGGCCGACATCGATACATACGATTGGCACGACGGAGACTGGATGGAGCGACGAGCGAACACTAAATTGCTTGACAGTCCGCTATCTATCTACGAGGTGCACCTGGGTTCGTGGAAGAGGGATGAGCACAACCGGCCGCTCTCCTACCGCGAGCTAGCAACCGAACTCGTCGATTATGTTAAGCGAATGGGCTTCACCCATATTGAACTGATGCCCATCGCTGAACACCCTTACGCGCCCTCCTGGGGTTATCAGGTTACGGGCTACTTTTCTCCCACATCGCGCTTTGGTACTCCTGAAGACTTCATGTATTTCATCGATCAGTGCCATCAGCAGGGCATCGGCGTAATCATGGACTGGGTGCCGGGACACTTTCCGAAGGACGCGCACGGGCTGGCGTTTTTCGACGGAACTGCGCTCTACGAACACGCAGACCCGCGCCTGGGCGAACACCGCGATTGGGGAACCCTGATTTTCAACTACGGCCGGAACGAAGTACGCTCATTCCTAATATCCAACGCGCTGTTTTGGCTAAAGAAGTACCACATGGATGGCTTGCGCGTAGATGCGGTGGCCTCCATGCTGTATCTCGACTACTCGCGAAAGGCGGGTGAATGGGTGCCCAATATTTACGGCGGCAACGAGAACCTGGAGGCAATCGATTTCATTCGGAAGGCAAACGAGCTTGTGCATCAGGTGCCGGGCGCCATCACGGTAGCGGAAGAGTCCACCGCCTTTCCCGGCGTGTCACGGCCCGTCTACCTGAACGGGCTGGGATTCACCATGAAGTGGAACATGGGGTGGATGCACGACATGCTGCATTACTTTGAAAACGATCCCATTTACCGCAAGTACCACCAGAATGAGATCACGTTCAGCATGGTGTACGCCTTCACGGAAAACTTTGTCCTGCCGATCTCACACGACGAGGTGGTTTACGGCAAGCGCGCTTTGCTCGACAAGATGCCTGGGGATGAATGGCAGCGCTTCGCAAATGCCCGTGCTTTCTTGAGCTATATGTACGGCCATCCAGGAAAGAAGTTGTTGTTCATGGGGTCAGAGTTCGGCCAAACCGCCGAATGGAACTCCGAAAACCAATTGGAATGGTGGCTGCTCGATTACGAGATACATCGGAAGTTCCAAAGATTCTGTGCCTCGCTGAATCACCTCTACAGCAGTGAACCTGCGCTTTATGAGATCGATTTCCAGGGCGCAGGATTTGAGTGGATCGATTTCCATGACGCGGAGCACTCCATGATTTCTTTTATTCGCCGCGGAAAGCGGCATGAAGACTATCTTGTGATCGTCTGCAATTTCACTCCCCAACCGCATCCGCAGTACCGCATCGGAATGCCGAAGGCAGGAGTGCATCGCGAGATATTCAATTCCGACGCGGAGATGTTCGGTGGCAGCAATATGGGGAATGGAGGGCAGGTGTATGCGGAACCGACGCCTTCTCATGGACGGCCCGCTTCGGCAACACTGGTGATTCCGCCGCTCGGCGTGATCGTGCTGAAGCCTGAAACGGCCCTGATCTAAACACAGCGTCATAAATAGTTGCGCATTGGGTGAAAGGTGTTCTCCCGGAATCATGAGACTCATTCCGGTGTCAGGAACCCACGTTCAC
>CAXUCT010000038.1:0-529 GCA_964249415.1 uncultured Bryobacteraceae bacterium
GCCCGGATCTCCGCCCCGATCCCGCACTACCGGCAGACACCCGCCTCTGGGCAGCACTCCAACAAGCCAGCGGCGGCATTTGGGGAGGCTGCGTCTACGATGCAGATGCGATCGCCAGGCGCCTCAGCAAATAAGTTACGCTGAGAACATGACAGTCGACGCCATCAAAGCTGCGATTGAGCAATTGCCAGAAGCCGATCGCCGGAAGCTCGCCGACTGGCTCGAAGAGCAAGCTCAGGACGTTTGGGACCTTGAAATGGAACGCGACTTCTCGGCCGGCGGACGCGGCCACCATCTCGTTGAGGAAGTGAACCGGCAAATCGACGAAGGCCGGTTTACCCGTATGGACTGGGAAGTCCCCGGGCCACAGCATCATTGAAGTTCCTGTCGCATGCTTCTCCTGAGTTCTGGGCCCTTTACAATGCGCTACCCAACAAATTCAGGATCTGGCGAGAAAGCAGTACGAGCTGTTCGCGGATAATCCTCTCCATCCCTCGCTCCACTTAAAGCCGGTTGGGCCTTTCTGGTC
>CAXUCT010000038.1:539-1845 GCA_964249415.1 uncultured Bryobacteraceae bacterium
GTTCGAGTCTCACGTTCTTATCGCGCTGTTGCAATTCGGCGCGGCCTAAACTTTTTCTGGTTTTGGATTGGTTCTCACGAAGATTACGAAGAACTGCTTCAACGGTTGAGTAACAGCCCTGCACTCAGTACGGGCTCCAGCCGCCATCGCTCTTGCGCTTCTCTTCTTCCTCTTTCTTCTTACGCTCTTGCTCGCTCTTTGATTCGCCACCCTTGAAATACAGGTGCACGGTGACATCGTGCGACGAGGCGTCGGCGCTATAGTCGGAATGCGTGTCCGCCAGATGATCGAACATCCCTTCCTGCTGTATCCGTTTTAGAAAGAAGTCAGGATAATCGGGATTGAACGGCTTCCCGGGCTTTTCACCCCAAAGCTTGGTGACGGCGGGCTCGGTGTTTAGGTCCAGCCCTTGCACGTCCAACTTCGCGAAGTTATACACCGCGCCGGGAACAATGTTGTACGTGACGTTTACCACGCGTCTGGCATCATCCGGCTGAAATTGCGCCGCGACATTCGCATCCAGCAGTCCGTGCCGCCGCATGCGATGCATCAGATCCAAACGGAAGTTGTCCACCTGCTCGCCATTAAACATCTGGCCCGGCTTGAACGGAATATTCGAGCGGATCTCTTCCTCATCTACGCCGCCCCCATGAAAGTGAATGGCGCCCACTTTAAAGAGTGGTCCGTCTTTGATCTCCACCTTCACCACCACGCCCAGATTAGATTTCGACGGTTCGGTCTCCACCTTGGGAAATGTCACGGCAGCATAGCCTTTGGCTGCGTATAGCGGCTTGATCGTGCCGTTAAGAATCTGCTGTAAGCGCGCATCCGACAGCGGCACGCCAATGGCGACTTGATTTAGCGCGCGCAGAATCGTTCCTGTATCAACTGCCTGATTGCCTGTCACAATCATCTGAGAAATTGTCGGAACCGGAACATCGGAGGTGAAAAGCACCGCTAGCTGCTGCGGATCGTCATTTGAAATTAATGCTTTCACCTTCAGCGATGGATTGCTTTGGGCAACGAACTCCTGCAGCGCTGCTTTATAACGTTCGAGCACGCCTTCCGTTCCGGGGATACGCTCCGAATATAAGTCGACGTGATCCCGCAGATACGCTCGCGCCGCTTCTGGAGAAACTCCCAGCCGTTCAAAGCGCATCGGGAACAACTGCTCGTTCTCGGCAACTTGGAACGTGATGTCATACGCGGGTTGAGCGCCGGCCGTGAAGTGATACTCGTCAGCAACGTCGTTGAACAACTGAGTGGCTTGCAGCTTTTGTCGCGCCTGCTCAATCGCGGCCCCGGT
>CAXUCT010000038.1:1855-7138 GCA_964249415.1 uncultured Bryobacteraceae bacterium
CAACAACCGAGTGAAGCGTCCCAGGAGGTGGTTCCTTCTTCAGAGCCGTCTTTGCTTGCGGCGCCGGGGTCGGCGACTGCCCGGCACTTGCGAGCAAGCACGCCTGGAAGAGTGCCGCGCATAGAATCGGTCGCATAGCTTTACCTAAATGATACGTAGGAGGGGTGGAGGGCGTTGCTAAACTTGAAGCGAAAATGGCTTATGACCTAGTTGTAATCGGCAGCGGACCAGGTGGATATTCTGCGGCCGTGCGGGCGGGCCAGTACGGCTTGAAAACCGCTATGATCGAGAAGCAGCCCAGATTAGGCGGCACCTGTCTGCTGGTCGGCTGTATTCCCACCAAAGCCCTATTGCACACCGCCGACGTTTGGGAGCACTTCAAGAACCCTGAAGCAGACGGCATTGAATGTAAAGATCCGAAGCTGAACTACGCGCGGGTACTCGATCGCAAGAACAAGATCGTCAGCAAGCATTCCAAGGGCATCGAGTTCTTGATGCGCAAGAACAAAGTAGACGTACTGAAAGGCAGCGCGCGTTTGCTAGGGGGCGGACGCATCGAGGTGAAGGGCGACGGGGACGCGCAAACGATTGAAGCGAAGAACATCATTCTGGCAACCGGATCGGGAGCCCGCATGCTCCCTGGCCTCGAGCCCGATCCGAAGCTGATTCTCACCAATATTGAAATTCTGGAAATGGCAGCTGTGCCGAAGAACATCGGGATTATCGGCGCCGGAGCAGTTGGCGTGGAGTTCGCCTCCATCTTTAATCGCTTTGGATCGAAGGTGACGCTGCTCGAGATGTTGCCTCGGCTGGTACCGGTTGAAGATGAAGAGATCTCTAAAGAACTGGAGAAGCATTTCAAAAAGACCGGAATCCGCTGCGAGACGGGCGCAAAGGCGGAAAACATTCGCAAGAACCCAAACAGCGTTAGTCTGACCGCCATATTGGCAAATAGTAATCGGGAAGAGATGGAGTTCGAGAAACTTCTGGTCGCGATTGGACGCAAGCCAAACACGGAAAATACGGGCCTGGAGAATACCAAAGCCGAGCTGGACCGCGGCTTTGTAAAAGTGGATTCATACGGGCGCACGGCGGAGCCGGGTTTGTATGCGATCGGCGACATTGTCGCGGGCACGCCGCAACTCGCTCACGTGGCCACTGCGGAAGGGATGATTGCGGTCGGGCACATGGCGGGCAAGCCGGTTAGGCCCATCAATCGGAATCGCATTCCGGGCGCCACCTACACCGATCCGGGAATCGGCAGCGTGGGGGTGACCGAGGCGCAAGCGCGCGCTCAAGGCTTCAAGGTTCGCGTGGGCAAGTTTCCCTTCGCGGCCAACAGCAAAGCCACCATTCTTGACAAGCACGAAGGCTTCGTGAAGGTGATTGCCGAAGAGCAGTTCGGCGAGATTTTAGGCGTTCACATTATCGGGCCGGACGCCTTTGAGTTGATCTCGGAAGCGGTGACAGCAATGGAGGCGGAGGCGACAGTAGAGACCATGATGTCCACCATTCACGCTCACCCAACCATCTACGAGGCACTCGGTGAGGCGTTCAACAATGTCTACGGCTTGGCTATTAGCGCCTGAGGGCCGCTCGCTGGGGAGCACAGGCGTTCGGTGAGACCTCTCGAAGTATTAGATCTCGGCAGGCTGCGCTACGCCGACTCATTTGCCATTCAGGCGCGTCTTGTCGCGCAACGGAAGCGCGGCGAAGGCGCCGATACCTTGCTGTTTGTGGAGCATCCGCATGTAGTCACCATGGGACGCAACGGCAAGCAGCAGCACCTTCTTGCCAGCGAGGAGATTCTGGCGCGCACCGGAATAGAATTCTATGAAACGGACCGGGGCGGCGACGTGACGTATCATGGTCCCGGTCAGGTAGTGGGCTATCCAATACTCGATTTAAGAGAATGGAAGCGCGATGTGCACGCTTACTTTGAGGGAGTGGAACAGGCGCTGATCAATGCGTTAGCTGATTTCGGGTTGGCTGCCGGACGCATCGCTGAGCGTGGTTATGAGGGTGTCTGGATCGAAGGGGCAAAGATCGCGGCCATCGGAATTCACATCAGCCGCTGGATCACATCCCACGGGTTTGCTCTAAACGTAGATACCGATCTGAGCTACTTCCAGTACATTGTCCCGTGTGGCTTGTCAAAACCTGTTTGCTCGCTTCGAAGCCTGGGATGTTCAGCTAGCCGGGAAGAGGTCCAGCGCGCCATCGCCGCCTCTTTCTCGAATGTTTTTGGGTATGAGTTATTGGTGGCGCAGGCGGAATTTCAGGAGATCTGATGACTGACGTAGTGATGCCCCAGATGGGCGAGAGCATCGTAGAAGGAACCCTGACGCGCTGGCTCAAGAAGCCCGGCGAAAAAGTGGAGCGCGACGAACCGCTGTTCGAGATATCCACCGACAAAGTGGATACTGAGATTCCTTCGCCGGCCGCTGGTGTTCTAAGCGAGGTCCTCGTTCAGGAAGGCGCCACGGTCGCGATCAAAACTGTAGTAGCGCGCATCGGCAATGGTGCTTCGTCTGAGCCCGCAGCCGCGCCGCCTTCGCAGGCCGCGAAGGCACCTGCTTCAACGCCGCCGAGCGTGGACGTGGGTCCGTCCGCGGCAGCTCCGGAAGCGCGTACACCGGCGCCTCCCTCTCCAGCTCACGAACCGGCCGCCCCAGCAGCCGGTTCTTACCCTTCTCAACCGAATCCGCAGGCACCGTCCACTCCGCCCAGCCAACCGCCTCCTCCGGCCCCCGTTCCACAGGCCGACGGACAGGAGGAGCAAAGCTTGCTTTCTCCTCTGGTCCGCAAAATGGCCCGTGAGTACAACATCGACCTGTCTCAGGTTACGGGCACCGGCGCCGGAGGACGCGTGACCAAGCAGGATGTGGAGACGTATATGTCTTCGCAAGCTGCAAAAACCTATGCGGCGCCGTCCGCCCCGCCGGAGCCCGCCGCTACTTCAGCTGGGCCTTACCCGATCGAACCACCGCCGCTCGAGCAGCCGTCCGCACCGGCTGCCAAACCAGCTCAGCCTAGGCCCAGCTCCGAGCCGCCATCACAGCAGCCGTCCCAGCCGTCAACCGTGGCTCCCATGCCGCTCAACGAAGCGGCCAAGACCACCACCGAGCCGATGAGCACCATGCGGCAGAAGATCGCCGAGCACATGGTCATGAGCCAGCGAACCTCCGCCCATGTGACCACGGTGCATCGCGTAGATATGACTAAGGTCGCAAAGTTACGTGACAAGTCCAAGGCGGAGTTTCAGGCCCGCAACGGTTTCTCGCTGACCTTTCTGCCGTTTGTCACAGCTGCTGCAGCTGAAGCGCTTCGTGCATTCAAGATCTTCAACGCCTCTATCGATGGCAAGAACATTGTCTATCACCGTGATATCAATATCGCCATTGCAGTGGCGCTTGAAGGTGGTTTGATCGTGCCGGTAATCCGGAATGCTGACGAAAAGAATGTCGGCGGACTGCAGCGGTCCATCGTCGATCTGGCGACACGTGCCCGTTCGCGCCAACTGAAGCCGGAGGAAGTGCAGGGCGGCACCTTTTCTATCACGAACTTCGGAAGTTTCGGCAGCATTTTTGCCACTCCCGTGATCAATCAGCCCCAGGTGGCGATACTCGGCGTGGGCGCGGTGGAGAAGGTTCCTGCGGTGGTAGAAGGGGACGCCATTGCCATCCGCTCCCAAGCTCATCTAGCACTGACGTTTGACCACCGCCTCATCGACGGTGCTCTCGCCGATCAGTTTTGTCAAAAGGTAAAGTCAGTTCTTGAGAACTGGTCAGCAAACATACTGTAACGCGAAAGTCCTAGTACTTCGATCGCATCCGGGAGCTCATCTCAAGGTGAGCCCGGCCGCTGCTAATTCACCTTGACCCGGTGGACGTTTTAGGTCGCCGTAGCGTTTTCAACAACTTGCTAGGATGTCACTATACACCACCCCCGCAGGTGTGTAAACTTGGTTGCCCCTTGACGAAATCTTAACGCCGGTTTAATATTCCTTTGGGCTTATCCCCGTACTGATACTTAGAATCCCAGGAAAGAGGTCCGTGAATGACCTTCCAGGTCGGCGAAAAAGTGGTTTATCCAAACCACGGCGTAGGCACGATCGAGAATATTAGTTCCCGTCTTTTCGGTGCGCAGCAGGAGCGTTTTTATCTCTTGCGGCTCTCGCCGAATAGTTTGACCGTTATGGTTCCTTTCTCCCATGTGGACGAAGTGGGGCTGCGCAAAGTCACTAAAACCAGTGAAATCAACCGCGTGTTGACCTACCTGTCAGCAGGCCGTCCCTGTTGCGCGCACGACTGGAAGGACCGGTTTAAAGAGAATTCCGACAGAATGCGGGGCGGAAGTCTCCTCGAAATCGCCGAAGTTTTCAAAGCTCTCCTGATTATTCAATTGTCCAAACCGCTATCATTTCGCGAAAAAAGAATGCTGGAGCGGGCGCGCAGCATGCTGGTTCTAGAGACATCTCTTGCGAAGTCCCTCGCCGAGCCCAGTGCGGTAGCATTGATTGCCCGCGCGCTCGGCAAATGCGCGTTGCCCATGCCTGCGGCCTTATAACGGGGCCGTTTTATACTGAATTGATCCCGCTCGTGGCGCTATCGTCTAACGGTTAGGACGGAGCCCTCTCAAGGCTTAAATAGGGGTTCGATTCCCCTTAGCGCTACCAATGTTTCACTTAGCTAAAGCGCCATGTTGAAACCTAAGCACGTCGCGCCTGGTGCCTTTTGTAACGATCGCAGCAGAAAGTCGTCCTAAGAAGGCGATTGCTTACCGTGGCAGGAATCGCTGTCACCGCCCCACGTCTCTTTTTAGAGGGAGCGCGCACTGCCACGCGGTTCTCCTCAAGGCGTCCGCGAAGGATATCAATGCCACTGGCCAACCCCTCTGTTGCTGCTCGCTCCTGGGGGTCTTGGATCTTATTTAAATCAGGCGTCTTGATCGATTTGAAATAGCCGGCCAGCTTTTCATTTCGATCAAACAACGAGTCGGTCGAGTTTGACTCGGACGCCGAAAGCCAAACCGCACGGCTGGCCGCCTCGGCGAACTGGAGAGCGGCGATATTGTTCTCCTTATTCGGAGGGTGCAACTCTGGAGTCGTTTGGAAAATGCTGACCACAGTGCCCGCCTCATTGACAACCGCCTGGATGTCGCCAATTGTCTGGTCGGCTTCGGACGGGGTGCACGCGGCTGTAAACAAAATTCCCAGGGCGCCCAGCAGCGCGGCAACGCTTTTCGCCAGCGAGGCTGTCGCAGTTATTCTTTGCTTCACCG
>CAXUCT010000038.1:7148-7943 GCA_964249415.1 uncultured Bryobacteraceae bacterium
GGTTTGATTCCTTCACCTCGTGTCGCTCCCGGAAGATCATGATTGGGCGTCCATGCGACGAACTTGTTCTGAGCAACTAACATTGAAACATCCCGCGAAGATTTCAACGGCTCGGGGCCGGTCACACGAACTACTAATTTGCCTATCCTATGACCTGTCATGGGCTTAGCAGGGACGGTGAGCGAACTATCAGTTACGACCCTGAGACGGTAATCGCAGAAAGGCACCCTAGCGAAACTCATGCGTCGTATTCTTCTGCTTCTATCGTTAGCCTCGGCCGCGTACGCGCAGTCTCCCACCGTCACAGCCATCTCGGTAACGAATGATCCGTACTCCGGGGCATCCACGCTGACTCACTCACAACTCGGGATCACGTTCAGCCACACGAATTGGACTACAGGCGGCAATCCGCAGTTGCGAATCCGTACTCTCACGGGCACGGTAAGTTCGTGCCCTAGTACAGGTGGGACCGTGTTCTCCTACATCACACCACCGCTGCTGAGCCCCGATACAACGGATGTGGGCGGCCTTCAGCCAAACACAGCCTACACAGTCTGCCCAGAACTGAGCTCTAACGGCGGGACCAACTGGTACCCGTCCGCGATTCCTCTTCACATCACTACGCTGCCCTTGCCAGGCATTCACCCGCAGCCCCCGGCGGCGCCCCTTACTTTCAACACCAGCTATCCATCCGCCGCCGGCTACACAGTCGTGAATGAAACAAGCTGCGCGAATTGGCCGACGGACTTTGCCACAGCAATCAGCGCCCGGAAGACGCATGGAACCGTCATCAAC
>CAXUCT010000038.1:7973-9700 GCA_964249415.1 uncultured Bryobacteraceae bacterium
GAGCCTGCACTCAGCAGATCACTCAATACGTTCCCCCGCGCGATCCCGACGTCCAGACGTTCACGCCCAGCGCGGTTTCCACGGCAAACAACACCATTACGTTGAATACCAATGTCAGCTATCCAGTGGAGGGAAACATCATGCGGATGGGTGCAACCACTTATTCGCATCTTCCCGGCTCAGGCGGCAATAACAGCGCGGGGCCACTCATCTCGGGCATGCCATACCGGATGCATTGCTACACAACCCCCACCGCGACAGGCAGCGCATGCTCCGATGGCGTCGTTCAGCTTTACGCCTGTCCAACACTCACGGATGGCACAACGCCGGCCTGCACCTTCGCCAACGGGCATCTTGAAACATTCGCCGACACCGGAGTGGGCACCATCGCCTACATGACCGAGCCCCACACTCCAAACTGGGTCATAGTCAGGACTTCAACGCCGGACAGCCAGTTCGTGGTTGAGCACACGCGGGTGCAAGGGCCCGCCACTACGGACGGCATCACTCAGGATCTATGGCCTGGACCGCCGCTGCAATGGGCTTCGAAGATGGCCCAGATCCAGACTCCCTACAACCTGATTACCGATGACCGAGGTCTAATCACGCTTGGTTGCGGCGACTGCACGGTCAATAGCATGCCCACGAATATCCGGTTTGTGGGTATCGAATTCAGTCATGGGCCAGATCCGTACGAATACGTTTCAAGCGATCCTCTTCCTTGGGTCGCTTGGATCAATACCTTCCAGGAGTCAATGAACATCATTTTTGATCGATGCTGGTTCCACTCAAACGACACCCCGGAACGTCTCTACCTGGGAATGAACTGGCAGGGGATGAATCAAGCTATCGTCGATTCGTACTTCGATGGATTGAACTACTTCCGTGGGGATATGATGGGGCTCCGTATCAACGGAATCACGGGCGGCACCGGCGCGACAATTGCATCCGGGAGCGCCGGCTTTGGAGCCGGACAAGGATCACTTGCGACATCGGCAAGCTTGAGCTGGAGCGGCACTCCGACGGACGCGAATGCTCACCGGGCTTTCATCTATTTCACGATGTCCGGAAATATTCTGAATTTGGCGTTCCCTCCAGGGGTAACGCCAACCATCTCCGGGCCCGGCAATACGCACATAGTGAGCTTGCAAGGGATTGGCGCGGGCAATGGTCCAGATCTTGTGAATCAGCCTAGCTCGGCGGCAGCGATTCCTGTCGGCGGCGGTGTGAACAACTATTATGTTGACCCAGTTGTTTCGACTACCGGCAATGCGAGTTGCTCTTCGCCGACCAGTCTTTTCGCCAATCTGAATATAGCGGCGGCACCAAGGTATTACTCAAACACCGCTGGTCAAGATCTCGGGATCAGAGTCACTAACGACGTGGCGCAATATGCCTGCGGAGTACGGTTTCTTAAGAACATTGCTGACACCGGAACTCACACAGGCTACCTATCAAGCCTATCCGGCACGCTTCTAGCGAGTGGGACATTCACAGGAGAAACCGCGAGCGGATGGCAAACGCTCCTCTTCTCTAATCCAGTTCTGCTTAGCGCCGGAACGCAATACGTGTTTTGGTATCACAGTCCATCCGGCCTATATGTAGGCGCCAATCAGTTCCAGAACGTAGATTATTACAACGCGAACATGCACGTTTCGGGCGCCTATGTGGATTCGAACGGCTCCGGGAATAGCACAGATTCCTGGCCCAGATTCGCGGCGGAAGTC
>CAXUCT010000038.1:9710-14041 GCA_964249415.1 uncultured Bryobacteraceae bacterium
TATGAAGGACCTTACGCTGGCGAGATTGCGTTTATCGATCTCAACGGCAGCGGCGTCTCCACCAACATCGCAAATGCGGATCTCACGACGGCGCATGTAAACTTCCACCCCGACACTGAGGGAACGCAGTTTCTTTTGGCAGGTGTCGGACCGGGACCTTACAACTCCTCAGACAATTACATTGAGGGCTCCGGCAACCTTTGGCATTACGATAACGGCGGAGGCACGTGGGACCCAGGCCGGCATGATTATACGCATTACCGCGATTACTGGCGCTTCAATCCCCGCAACTGCTTCATGACTAATTCGGCGGGGAATGGTCCTGGTCCGTTCCAATGGACAGATCACAACATCTACGGACATAGGCACTTTCTGGAGTGGAAGGACGGCAACCGCATCTCGATCGTGGGTAACATATTCAACGGTGGATGTGTTGACGCCACCGGCACGAATGAGGCTGTTGAAATCAGCGCCAAAGATGGGGTTACTACGTCTGACGTGCTATTCAGCTCCGACAGCTTCTTTCACATGCCCGGAGGCATACTTATGGGCGTGCAGGAAGCTACTGGCGGTGGCCCGGCATTCGAGCCGTTGCCGGCGGCCCGGCACACCTACCGCAACTTACTTTTCTACGATATCAACCCTACGCGTCACACCAATAACGGCTATGCGCTGAATCACGAGGCCGGGTGGATATTTGACGGAGAAGGAGCAGAAGATACCGTTATCGATCATGTGACCGCTCTCCAGACAACCACTTCTGCTGCTGGCGTGCCGGTCTTCATTTATCTGCCCGACCAGCCCGCGGAAGGCGACATGATTACGAACAACTTCATCCGGACTGAGCCCCCGAATGGGAATGGTGGGCAGTACGGATTCGCATGGTACGACACAGGAGCGAACCTGGGCGACTCCTGTCACGGGCTAACCAATGGAGAACCACTTCTGGTTTGTAAGCTCGGGACGAACCTGAAATTCTGGAACAACGCGTTAAATTCGACATCGGCAACCGTGGCCCAAATGCAAGCTGCTTTCCCCGATTACGTTTCGACCAACTTCTTTCAGGCGGGGCCGCCAAACTCTTTGGGATTCTTCAACGCGAATGGATGGAATTTTACTGAGGGCGGGGTAACTAAGCAGGTGCCTAACTTCCGGATGAAGGCTCTGTTTCAGAGCGGCGCTCCGTTGGTTCCTGGCAACAGCGGACCTGCTGCGGACCTGAACGACGTCGGCGCGGAGGTCGACAAAGTGGAAGCCGATCAGGGGAATGTAATCTTCGTTTCGGCCAATGCAACCGGCGTAGGGACAGCGTCCGTTACCCTAGACCAACCAGACACTGGAACCTGCACCCTGGACTACGGCACGGGACCTACGGTAACGACGTTTACACGCGCTTCGCAGGCCTGTACGCCCGGACCGGTGACGTTCAATCTCACCGGGCTAACAACACACACCCTTTACTATTTCCGTTACGATGGGGCAGTCTCCCAACCCTACGGACATTTCATGTCCCGGTAGGCAACCCGAACTGCTTTTAAGAAGGCGGGCGCTTGTGGGATAAGTGCCCGCTTCCGCTTTCCGCCCAAAGAACTACTCGAACATTCCTTCAAATAATGGCGAACTGAGATAACGTTCACCCGCATCCGGAAGCACGACAACGATGGTTTTCCCCGCCATCTCCGGTTCCTTCGCGACACGGATAGCTGCCGCCGCAGCGGCGCCGCAAGAGATGCCGCTCAGTAGGCCCTCTTCCGTTGCCAACCGTCGCGCCATTTCGATAGATTCCTCGTTCGTGACGAGCTCTACTCGGTCCACCATCGTCAGGTCAAGGTTATCGGGGATGAAGCCGGCACCAATGCCCTGAATCTTGTGAGGCCCCGGCTTCACCTCTTCTTTGCTCAGGGTCTGAGTAATGACTGGGCTGGCGGCCGGTTCCACTCCAATGGAAAGCATCGGCCACTTCTTCTCGCCTTTGATGTAGCGCGAGACACCCGTTATGGTTCCGCCCGTACCGATTCCCGAAACAAGTACATCGATCTGACCATCGGTATCTTCCCAAATCTCGGGGCCCGTAGTTTGGAAATGAATACGAGGGTTCGCGGGATTCTTAAACTGTTGCGGAAGGAAGAACCGGTTTGGATCGGAAGCTTGGATCTCTTCGGCTTTGGCGATGGCGCCTTTCATGCCCTTTGAGCCTTCCGTGAGCAGGAGGTTTGCGCCTAAGATCTTAAGGACTTTACGCCGTTCCAGAGACATGGTTTCGGGCATCGTCAAAGTGATTGGGTACCCACGCGCCGCAGCTACGAAAGCCAGCGCAATACCCGTGTTTCCACTGGTGGGCTCGACGATAGCTTTGCCCGGCGTGAGAACTCCGCGTTCTTCCGCATCCCAGATCATCGAAGCACCAATGCGGCACTTGACGGAAAAAGATGGGTTGCGGCTTTCAATCTTGGCCAAAACCGTAGCCTTGGCTCCATCGACGATTCGATTGAGTTTCACCAACGGAGTTCGGCCGATTGTGAATGAATTGTCTTGGTAAATCAAAGTGTTCCTTTCAGATCTCCCAGTTAGGGACGTAGCGCGTGTGTTTTTCCTGCCAGGAACGCGCCAGTTCGGCGAAACTTGTCTGGTCTAGAACATCGGACACGGCACTGTCAACCCGGTCCCAGATATCCGCGAAGGGATCATCGCTGCGGCCCAGGGAGGCGCTTTTGATGTTTTCGACCGCTCGCAGGACTTCGCCCACAGTGATGTTATCCGGCGAACGCGCCAGCAGATAACCGCCCTCCGCTCCACGCCTCGAATCCACGAATCCATTCTGCTTCAAACCGGCAAGAATGAGCTCCAAAAACTTCTGCGGAATTCTTTGACGCTTGGCGATCTCGGCAATCTTGACGGGGGGCATCGCGGATGCAGTTGGCCCGAATCCAAGATATTGTGCCGACAGATCGAATACAGCCTTGAGCGCGTACTCGCTCTTGACCGAAATATTCATCCTCTTCCCATAATGATTCTAATCCTCGGTTGCGCGGAACCGCCGTATACCATGAGAAGAACGTCGTTTCACCGCGTTAGTGGGGAGATTTTTGTCCAGACAGCTATTCGGAACTGATGGCATCAGAGGCGTGGCTGGTGAGCCGCCTCTGGATGCCCGCACCGCCCATGCGCTAGGTTTTGCATTGGGTACGTGGGCCGGGCGGACTCACCCTAAGCAGGTGGGTGATGGACCCGCCGAGGTCGTCATCGGAATGGACACTCGCGAAAGCGGCCCGTGGTTGGCCGCTCAAGTGGCAGGTGGATTGGCGCGCGCCGGAGTAGCGGCCAGATTCGCCGGCGTAATTACGACTCCCGGAGTCGCCTACCTTACTCGCACAGGCCCGTTCGTTGCCGGCGTGATGATCTCTGCTTCGCACAATCCCTACTACGACAACGGCCTCAAGGTGATCAGCCATTCCGGTTACAAGCTGGCGGATGATGTGGAGCTCCAACTGGAACGCTTGATGGCCGACTGGCTGGAGACGGGCCAAGAGGCAGTGAGCCAGGAGCTTGCCATTGACAACAGCTTGGATCATCTCTACACCAATTACCTGGCAAATACCGTCACGCGCGCCTTCCCTTTTCGCTTGGTGGTTGATTGCGCAAATGGCTCGGCTACGGAGGTCGCTCCTTCTTTGTTCGAACGCCTGGGCTCCCAAGTGGAGTGGATGGGCGCATCACCAGACGGCCGCAACATTAATTTAAATTGCGGATCGCTCCATTTGGACGGACTCCGCAAACGCGTCCTCGAAACCGGCGCGGATTTGGGAATTGCTTTCGACGGCGATGCCGACCGGGCCCTGTTCGTTTCCTCGAGCGGAAAAATTGTGGACGGAGACGCCGTACTCTTTCTCGCCGGGTCAAGTTTGAAACGGGCCGGCCAGCTAGCGGGCGGTGTCGTGATCGCAACCGTGATGTCGAATCTGGGTCTCCAAAAAGTCTTCGAAGCCTACGATATCGAGATGGTGCGCACTCCGGTCGGCGACAAGTACGTATTGGAAGAGATGTTGAGGCGCGGCGCCGTTCTAGGCGGAGAGCAATCAGGCCACGTCATCTTCTCCGAGTACGCCACGACTGGCGATGGCCTGCTCACCGCTCTGCGAGTGCTCGAAATCGTGCGTGACTCCTGTACGTCGCTTGATGCGCTGGTCGGCGAGATGAAGACCTTTCCGCAAAAGCTGGTGAATATTCGCGTCCAGAACAAGCGCCCGCTCTCAGAACTTCAATCGGTTCAGGACGAGATCAAAGCGGCGGAGCGCGAGTTCGGAGATAGCGGCCGAGTGGTGGTCCGCTTT
>CAXUCT010000038.1:14051-17008 GCA_964249415.1 uncultured Bryobacteraceae bacterium
CCACTGGCGCGCGTCATGATCGAAGCCGAAACCGACGAGGCTGTTGAGAAGTGGACCGGGCGCATTGCCGATGCCATTCGCGCTGAGCTGGGCTCCGCCGGCTGACCTGCTTTTCGAGCGGCGCAGCGTGCTACAGTTGAATCTCCGATTTGGTTCCTCCCCCGCTGCCGGTCCTGCAGTTCAGGACATCAGCTCATGGAACGCGCTGCTCGACTCCTCAAAAACAAGAAAGTTTCACGCGAGATTCTAAGCGATGAAGACATCGCGCGCGCTGTCTGGCCCACTGCTGTAGGCAAGGCCATTGCGGCGCATACGTCGCGGTTGAAGTTAGTGCGCACCACTTTGGTTGTCGAAGTGGAAGACGCCATTTGGCAGAAACAGCTTTATTCGCTAAGCTCTCAAATCGTAGCGCGCGTCCGCAAACTCACCGGAAGTGACGCGGTCCAGGACATAGAGTTCAGGAGTGGTGTTCCACGACGGCAGGTGCAGCGGGCCGACTCCAACGCGAGCAGCGCTTCAGACGACGAATCAGAGCTGATTCACGACCCTGTGCTAAAGAAGGTATATCGACTCTCGCGCAGGAAGGCTACCGGTTGAATCTGACAGATAAAGAGGTCCGCTACGTCGCCGATTTGGCGAATCTGCGGCTCTCTGAAGAAGAAGTAGTCCGCCTGTCCCAAGACCTGGGCCAGATCCTCACCTACATTGAGCAGTTGAACGAGCTCGACACCGGAAATGTCGAACCCATGGCGCAGGTGCTGTATCAAGCCGATGAGACTGCCACATTGCGAGAGGATGTCCCCCATACGCCGCTGGGCAATGGAGAAGCGCTAAGAAATGCGCCTCTCAGCGGCGCTGGCTACTTCAAAGTTCCTAAGGTAATTGAGCGATGAGCCTGTCGCCTGAAATCGCCACACTTACCGTTTCCTCGGTTCGCGAAGGTCTGTTAAAGAAGGATTTCTCAGCCACCGAGTTAGCCAAAGTGGCGCTGGCGTTTGCGCAGAAAGAGAACCCTTCGACCAACGCCTTTCTCACCTTCTCACCAGAACGCGCCCTTGCTGCCGCAGCCAGAGTGGATGGCGAGATCGCAACTGGTGGCTACGTGGGCGCGCTCGCTGGAGTCCCGCTCGGCGTCAAAGACGTCATCGTTACGAAAGGCTTGCGCACCACCTGCGGTTCGCGCTCTCTGGAGCACTACGTTCCGCCTTACGACGCCGGCGCCGTTTTTCAACTGGAAGCGGAAGGCGCTGTGATGATTGGCAAGCTGAATTGCGACGAGTTCGCAATGGGCTCTTCTAATGAGAATTCGGCCTTCGGTCCGGTGCACAATCCAAGAGCGCTCGACCGGGTGCCCGGAGGCTCCAGCGGCGGTTCTGCGGCGGCAGTGGCGCAAGGAACTGCCGTCGTTACGCTGGGCTCCGATACAGGCGGATCCATTCGCCAACCGGCCAGTTTCTGCGGAGTTGTCGGAGTCACGCCTACATACGGGCGCGTCTCGCGCTATGGGTTGGCGGCTTTTGCGAGTTCACTCGACCACATCGGTCCTTTTGGACGTAACGTAGAGGACGCCGCCACCGTTCTTCGGGCGATGGCTGGCCGTGACGAACTCGACTCGACATCTGCTTTTGCTCCGGTGGACGATTACGGAGTGCTGATGAAGCATCCAGTCGAAGGACTCAGAATCGGTTTGCCGAAAGAGTACTTCGAGGGTTTGCGGCCGGATACCGGTGACGTGATACAGGCGGCCGTCCAGCAACTTGAAAAGCTGGGCTGCCATTTTCGCGAGATCAGTCTGCCGCACACCAAATACGCGCTATCTTGCTACTACATCATTGCCACCGCGGAAGCGAGCTCGAATCTCGCCCGCTATGATGGCGTCCGCTACTCGTTGCGAGCTGAGGGTGACACGCTTTCGGAAATGTACCGCAACTCACGGGGCGCCGGGTTTGGAGCTGAGGTAAAACGGCGCATCATGTTGGGCACCCACGTTCTCAGCGCGGGCTATTACGATGCCTATTACCGCAAAGCGCAACAGGTGCGCACGCTGATCGCGCGTGATTTCAGTCAGGCCTTTGAAGATCTCGACGCCATCCTTGCGCCCGTGTCTCCCTTCCCGGCTTTCAAAATCGGCGAGAAAGTGGATGATCCGCTTTCCATGTACCTGTCCGACATTTACACGCTCACCGGCAGTCTAGCCGGCGTGCCCTGCATGAGCGTGCCCTGCGGCACATCGGACGAGGGCCTGCCCATCGGCCTGCAAATCCTCACCAAGCATTTCGATGAAGCCACCATGTTCCGCATCGCCTACAACTTTGAGCGCGCCACCACAAGTTAACCGTTATCCCTTGGCGCCGGCTGACTTCTTCACCTCTGCAATGGGCTTGTCTTTCCAATAGCGGTTGAAATTCTCCACGCTCATGAATGTGCGGCTCTGCATGCGGTCAATATACAAAGTTCCATGCAGATGATCAATTTCGTGTTGCAGGATGCGCGCGTACCATCCTGAAGCTTCAATCACTCTCGCCTCACCTTTGTGATCCATGCATTCTACTCTCGCTTTGCGCGCCCGGGGAACGATTGCTGTAAACCCAGCCAAGCTGAGGCACCCTTCAAAAAACTCGGCGTGTGAGCTGCTGTCCAACGTGATCTGCGGATTGATAATCACGTGGAAGGGCACCGCTTTTCGTTCTCGCTCTTTCAAGAAGCCGGCCGGGGCCTCGCGCGTGTAATCCGCCTTATCTTCGATCACTGCGATCTGCAGCCCTTCGCCGATCTGTGGCGCCGCGAGTCCGACACCCGGCGCGTGGTGCATCGTTTCGCGCATTGAATCGATCAGTTCCTGGATCTCACGGCTCTTGACCTCAGCCACGCTTAGCGGCTTTGCCTTATGCCTGAGCACGCCCTCCCCGGCCTGCACAATCTCGAATCGCATACTTTAGAGTGACATTGTTCCAATT
>CAXUCT010000039.1:0-3008 GCA_964249415.1 uncultured Bryobacteraceae bacterium
CAACTCGTACCAGGAACTGAACCGGGCGCGAACCGGATCCACCACAATCACGAGTTCACGGTCCCATTCGGTCGCGAAACGACGGTCAGGATGCTGGAGCATCATGTCGTTCAGAGAGTCGCCGGTAGCACGCTCCCGCTTGTTCGCGATTTCCGCAGTGCCGCGCAGAAACTCGGCCTGTTCGCGCAGCCAGCCTGCATCGTCTCCTTTGACGCGCTCCGCTGTTTCGGTGATGTGCCAGGCGCCAATCTGATAATCAAGTGGAGTGTCCTGCTGTGCTTCAATGCGCTTCAGCAGATCGCGCCGCCAAGTCTCCCAATGATCTACCCACGCGTGAATCGTGTACAGGTAGCGCCCGAGTTCGGTTACCGGGAACTCGCTAAACCAACGGTCATTCACAAGTGCTTGGAAGGGGTGCTCAGCCCAATCTTTAAAGTTTTCTTGGCGGAACCGAACGACTGCAGAAACTGAATCATGACCGTCGGTGAAAATATCGGCTTCCACGCGAACCAGATCTCCGACGGTTCGCTTAGCGGGAAATCGGCCGCCGTCGACTTCCGGCGAAAGGCCCTCAATGACCACTCGCCGGCGTCCGTCCTGCTGCGGTTGCTCGCTTGCTTTCGATTTGTCTTTCACAACGGTACGATTATCCACGGTGACGGATTGCTCAGCGAACAAGCCGCCAGCCTACGATGTTACATTTACGGCCCTTGAGCGCTTCCATTCAGTAGTGAGCGTGCGGTAGAGCTCAATGGTTTGGTCCGCAATCGCCGTCCAACTGAACTTTTCCTCTACTCGCCTGCGCCCTTCCTGCCCAAACTGCTTGCACTTCTCGGGATTCTGCAGCAGCTCTGTCACTTTGGCGCCCAAATCTCTGGCGAACCGGTCAGGATCAATTGGAAAGCCCGTGATTGGATCTCCATCGAAGGGCACCAGGTATCCTGTTTTTCCATCCACAACCACTTCCTTGATGCCACCGGTGGAGCTTGCAACCACAGGGGCCTCGCATGCCATTGCTTCCAGGTTGATGATGCCGAACGGTTCATAGACGGACGGGCAACAGAAGACGCGCGCATGGCTGTAGAGTTGAATCACCTCGGGCTTCGTGACCATTTTTTCAATCCATACCACGCGCGGGTTGGCCAAGCGCGCATGTGCCACCTTCAGACGCATCTCAGCTGCAATTTCCGGCGTGTCGGGCGCGCCGGCACAAAGCACTACCTGCGTGTCCGGCGGCATGTAACGGATCGCGTCCACTAAATGCGTGACGCCCTTTTGCCGCGTGATTCTGCCCACGAACAAAACATATGGCACGTCCGGATTAACTCCATACGTCGCAAGCGCCGTCGCCTTATCCGTCCTTTGATATTCGTCGAGTTGAATGCCGTTGTAGATCACATGGACACGTTCCGGAGGCAGCGGGTAGACGCGCAGAATGTCATCTTTGGTTCCGTTCGACACGGCAATGACGGCATCCGCGTCCAGAATGCCGGTCCGCTCCATCCAGGAACTCATCGCATAACCGCTACCAAGCTGCTCCGCTTTCCAGGCGCGCAGTGGCTCCAGGCTGTGCGTGGTCAGAACGAACGGAACGTTGTACAGCTTCTTCGCGAGAAACCCAGCCATTGACACGTACCAGGTGTGCGTGTGCACGATGTCCACACCGGTGAGGGCCTTAACCTGGGTGAGATTGAGGCTGAATGCTTCAAGCGCGCCCTTGAACTTCTCCTTCGTGCCGTTAGTGATCTCGCTCCAGGGCTCGGCGCCGCGCACATGCAGGTTGCCGCTGTCGAAGTTCTGTTCTCCCCAGCAATGCACTTCCACTTCGATTTTTTTCGCCAGCTCACGGCTGAGGTAATCCACGTGAACCCCGGCGCCGCCATAAATGTTTGGCGGGTACTCGCGTGTAAAAAGCCCTACTCGCAATGGTCAATCCTCCAGCAACTTACCGACTCAGCGCAGCTAGGTTCGTTTCGCTTCAGATTGGTTCGCCTTTGTTTTCCTATAATGAGGTGTCTCGCCGTCCCGATGCGCCCATCGAGCTACATGCACGTTACACAATTCAGTTCCGGGAAGGACTGTCACTGATAGGTGACGTGGTGGTCGAACTACTTGAGCATCCGGCGGACATGGGTTTCCGCGTTCATGCTCCCAGCCTGCCTCAACTCTTCGCCGCATGCGCTGTTGCTCTAGTGTCCATCATTCTCGACACAGCGAATGTTCAGCATACCGAGCAATGTCCGATGACGGCCGAAGGTAACGACTGTGAGTCTTTGCTTGTCAATTGGCTCAATGAAGTTCTCTACTACACGGACGCGCAGCGTCTAGCGCTAGATGTTTTCGATATCGTGTCTTTCCATGACACGCGCATAGAATGCATGGCGCACGGCGAACGAAGAAACGCGTCGAAGCATCCGGCCAAGCTCATAATCAAAGCTGTCACGTATCATCAACTGCGAGTTTTGCATACTGCAGAAGGCGATTGGTCAGCGGACATCTATGTTGATGTGTAGCTGGTTGATGTGTAGATGCCTGATCCAGCTATAGAAGCTATTGACGAATTCCGGTACCGGATCGCTCGCGATGAGGAGGCGGGCATGCGCACCGATGTCATCGTTTATGCGAATGCCCATCTGATGGAGCAGATCACGAAGGATCAATCGCTCACGCAGGCGATGAACGTGGCCACCCTGCCGGGAATTGTGGGCTCCAGTCTTGCGATGCCGGACATTCATCAGGGCTACGGGTTCCCCATTGGTGGCGTTGCAGCGACGGACATGGATTATGGAGTTGTCTCGCCGGGCGGCGTGGGCTTCGACATTAATTGCGGTGTGCGTCTGCTACGCAGCACCCTAACGGAGAACGAGGTTCGGCCTCGCCTGAAGCAGTTGATCGATCAAGTCTTTCGAGACGTGCCCTGCGGAACCGGTACGGAGAGCCGCGTCAAAATTAGACGTACTCAACTGGATGACGTGCTGCGGCAGGGTTCTCGCTGGATGGTTCAAAAC
>CAXUCT010000039.1:3018-15628 GCA_964249415.1 uncultured Bryobacteraceae bacterium
GGGTATGGTGACGCACGGGATGCTGAGTTTACGGAAGCCGGCGGTGCTTTGGAAGGCGCGCTGCCCAACAAAGTCTCGGAGCGCGCGAAAGAGCGCGGCATGCCACAACTTGGCACTCTGGGCAGCGGCAATCATTTTCTGGAAGTGCAGTACGTCGAAGAAGTTCATGATGCTAATGCGGCGGATGCAATGCACCTCGAAGTGGGCCAAGTTGTGGTGCTCATCCATTCCGGATCGCGGGGCCTGGGTCATCAAGTCTGTACCGACTACGTTGCGCTTATGAAAAAGGTGATGTCGAAATACAACATCACTCTTCCGGATCGCCAGCTGGCTTGCGCGCCCATCCGCTCTGAGGAAGGGCAGTGTTATCTAGGGGCGATGGCGGCGGCGGCGAACTTCGCTTGGGCGAACCGCCAGGGCATTACTCATTTTCTCCGGGGTGCGTTTGAGCGGGTTTTCTCGCGCCAAGCGCGGCTGGATGTCGTTTACGACGTTTGCCACAACATCGCTAAACGCGAAACGTATCGTATTGACGGCGTGAAATGTGAGGTGCTGGTCCACCGCAAGGGCGCGACTCGCGCATTTCCGCCCGGGCACCGCGAGATTCCGCAAGACTACCGCGGTATCGGCCAGCCGGTGTTCATCCCTGGGAGCATGGGCACCGCTTCATGGGTGCTTGTCGGCCAGCAGCGTGCACTGGATGAGAGCTTCGGTAGCGTGTGTCATGGCGCGGGGCGCCTGCTTAGCCGTACCGCTGCGAAAAAGGGCAAGAACGCGCGCGAGGAGCAGCGGAAACTCGAAGAGAACGGCATACTTGTGCGCAGCGAGTCGCGTGACGGCATTCTTGAAGAGCTGCCTGAGGCCTACAAGAACGTCGATGAAGTTATCGAGGTGGTTCACAATGCCGGCCTCGCCAAGAAGGTCGCCCGGCTTCGTCCCATGGGCGTTATCAAAGGCTAGCGCTTCCCACCCGCGTCTCGCTGTTTTTAATTTAGATTTGCTCCTATGCAACATGCCGACGGGGGTCGCGTCTGATGGATAGTCATGGGTTGAATTAGGACGATGCATGACAGAGTTGGAATGCTATGGATTGCGGGATCAGTTAGAAAGGAATGCGGGGAATGCAAATTGCACTTGTTGGGCTAGGACGGATGGGCGCGAACATGGTGCGCCGGTTGATTAAGGGCGGACACGAATGCGTGGTATACGACCGCAGCGCGGATGCGGTGAAAGCGCTGGTTAAGGAAGGAGCTAAAGGTTCCTCGTCGATTGATGACATGGTTGCAAAACTACAGCCGCCGCGAGCAGTTTGGCTGATGATCCCGGCCGGGGTGGTGGACGAGACACTTCAACCGCTGCTGCCGAAGTTACAGGCGAATGACATAGTGATCGATGGCGGCAACTCCTACTATGTGGACGATCTACGGCACGCGAAGATGGCGGCGGAGACGGGCGTGCAGTGGATTGATGTCGGTACCAGCGGAGGCGTCTTTGGACTGGAACGCGGTTACTGCCTGATGATCGGTGGGGCAGACGAGCCGGTAAAACATCTGGATCCCATCTTTAATACTCTAGCGCCGGGCCGTGGCTCCATCGAACGAACCCCAGGGCGGGATAAGGCTCCCGCGTCAACAGCAGAGGACGGGTATCTGCACTGCGGACCGCCCGGTGCAGGTCATTTCGTCAAAATGGTGCACAACGGGATTGAGTATGGATTAATGGCAGCGTATGCGGAAGGACTCAACGTTCTGAAGCACGCAAATGTCGGCAATACGAAGGAAACCTTCGATGCGGAGACGGCGCCATTGCGGGAGCCGGATCATTATAAATATGATCTTTCTATTGCGGATATAGCGGAGGTATGGAGGCGTGGCAGCGTGGTGTCCTCCTGGCTGCTGGATTTGACGGCAGCGGCACTAGCGAAATCTCCGGATTTGAAAGAATTTAGCGGACGAGTCTCGGACTCCGGGGAAGGCCGGTGGACCTCAATTGCGGCGATCGATGAGGGCGTGCCCGCGGACGTGCTGAGTGCGGCGCTGTTTTCGCGTTTCACCTCCCAAGCCCACGCTTTGTTTGCCGACAAGCTGCTTTCGGCGATGCGGTTCGAGTTTGGCGGTCACGAAGAGAAAAAGGACTAACAAACAACAGCAGAGTTAGCTGGTAACCTCACGATGGTTCGTTTGATTTTGAACTGGCGCCCGGTGAGCGCCGGGCCGGCAGCTGTTTCTACCGGCCGAGATCCGCTCACAACAGCTTGTCGGGAGTGATGGGTAATTCGCGGATGCGCTTACCGGTTGCGTGATAGACGGCATTCGCGACCGCTGCAGAAACGCCTGTGATTCCGATCTCCCCAACACCACGACATCCTAAGACATTGAAGCGAATGTCGGGCACACCGGTGAAATAAGTTTCGATGGTGTGGATATCGGGATTTACACACACGGCGTAATCCGCCAGATTGTTCGTGACGGGTCTGCCGGTGATTGGATCATAGAGCGTTTCCTCCATCAGTGCCGCGCCAATTCCCATCGTGACGCCGCCGATCACTTGGCTGGCCGCGGTCTTCGGATTGATGATCCGTCCTACGTCCATTACGGAGACGACGCGGTTTACCCGAACGAGCGGCACGGGGTGGTCGATAACCACCTGCACAAAATGTGCGCCGAACGAATGGAAGGCATACGTTTTCTGGTTAGCTGCGTAATCTTCAGAGTCCGATTCCCCTTGCGATTTGACTTTGACGGGGCGGTCTTTGCCGGGCTGAGTGCTGAGACCCTCCACGTACGGGCGCCCGCTTTTCAAGATCAAACCGTTAACGTCGGCGGAGCGGCTGACGTTGGCAACTGCAACCAGTTTGGTTCCCTGTAAAGCGACTTGGTTTGGCTTCAGCCCTGCTAGCGGCGAATCGGGATCTGCGCCGGCAATTTTGAGTAGTTCAGCGCGCAACAAGAATGCAGCCCTGCTGAGGTCACGGGTGATGCCGGCCGCAGTGGCGGATCCGCCTGACACGCCGGATGGGGGTAGATTACTGTCGCCTAATTGGAACTGGACCTTCTCAAGCGGCAAACCCACTTGGGACGCGGTGATTTGCTGCCCGATGGTCCAAGTGCCGGTACCAAGATCTTGTGTAGCAGCAGCGCCAATTGCCTGCACGCCGTCTTTCCCGTCGGACATCAGCCGGATGCGGGCGGTGCCCGGAAACATCATTGCAGGATAAGCGGCAGTAGCCATACCCCAGCCGATTAAGCGCCCGTCGGGAGCGCGCATGCTACCCGGCTTCGGGTTGCGGTTGGCCCAGTTAAACTTCTGCATGCCGGTCTCGTAGCACTGGCGCAACTGCTTGCTGGACCACGGCTGACCAGTCTGCGGATGTTTTTCAGCGTAGTTCGCCAAGCGAAGCTGCACGGGATCCATATTTAGCTTATAGGCCAGCTCATCCATGGCGGACTCGAGCGCGAAGGATCCGGGCGTCTCCCCGGGCGCACGCATGAACGTGGGCGACGCGATATTCAGTCTGCGGACCGCATGCGTGATCTTTAGATTGGGAGTCGAGTAAACAACAAAGCTGGTTCCCATGCCACAGGTTTCAACAAATGCGCCCACTGGCGAATCCTGCAGTAACGACTCGTGGGTAATGGCAGCCAAGGCGCCGTTCTTCGATGCAGCTAATGTCACCGCCTGCTCGGTGGCAGGCCGATGTCCGCAGCTGGTGAACATCTGGGGGCGCGTGAGGACAAGCTTCACTGGCCTTCGGGCAAGCTTCGCTGCGACTATAGCTAAGGTGGTGTGTGGCCAGTGAGAGCCTTTGCATCCAAATCCACCGCCCGTATAGGGGCAGAGTACTCGAACATTCTCCGGCTTAAGAGTAAATATCTCCGCGACTGCACTTTGAGTGCCGCTTACATCCTGAGTGGAATTCCAAATGGTGAGCCGGTCGTGCCCTTCCCACACTGCGGTGGTTGCGCTCATCTCCATTGGGTTATGGGTTTCAATGGGGGTTCGATAGGTTTGCTTGACGACGACCATGCCGTCCGCAGCCGCTGCGGTCTCCACGTTCCCGCGGTTGATCTGAATCGGTTCGCCGAAATCGCTCTCCGGTTTGATGAGCTCGCCTCCGGGGTCGTGCGATTGGAGGTGAGGCTTCTGCACGGCGTACTTGATGTCAACTAAGGTTGCAGCGTGAAAGGCCCGCTCTGGCGTGTCAGCGATCACAACTGCAAGATGTTGGCCGACGTAGTGAACGGCCATGTCAATCAGCGGCATGCGCTCTTCGCCCATCACCCCAGCTTTGGGCCGCTTCAGCTTCGGCATGTTTTCCGGCGTGAGGACGAGCACAACTCCTGGCGCGGACTTAGCAGCGGAGGTATCGATAGCCGTGATTTCACCTTGGGCTATCGTGCTCTGGACAATGACGCCATACGCCATGTTCTTCATGCGAGTCTCGGCTGCGTAGGTGGCTTTTCCAGTCACTTTCGCGCGGCCGTCGACACGGTCTAATGCTTGACCGATAACGTCCATGGTGGATCCGTGTACAGATGTCTGCATGTGCTTTCCTTACGCAAGCCGCGTAGCAACTGTTTGGAGTGATTGAACCACCACACGTCTGCATAGCTCCACCTTGAAGCCATTTTGACGTTGTGGTACTGCGGCGCTCAGCTCTGCTTCGGCTGCCGCCTGAAAGGCTTCCACGCTGGCCTGATTACCTCGGAGAGTGCGTTCTGCAGACAAGGCACGCCAGGGCTTTGTAGCGACGCCGCCTAGCGCGATGCGGCAGTCCTTCACCCTACCGTCCCTAAGGTCGAGCGCCACGGCGGCCGATGCCAAAGCGAACTCATAGCTCGCCCTGTCACGGGCTTTCACATAATGGGAGTTTCGAAACCATTGTGTGGCGGGCAGATCGACGCCGGTGACGAGTTCGCCGGGCTCGAGCACATTTTCTTTTGCCGGATCGTCACCATAAGCAACGTAAAACTCTGCAATGGGAATGGCACGTAGGCCCCTAGGACCTTGGGTGCGCACGATCGCGTCGAATGCAACCATTGCCACATCCATGTCTGATGGGTGGGTAGCGATGCACTTCTCGCTGGTGCCTAATACGGCATGAATCCGGTTGATTCCCGGAATGGCAGCGCAACCCGATCCAGGCACGCGCTTATTGCAGGGAGACGCTGTGTCGCGGAAGTAATAACAGCGGGTTCGTTGCAGCAGATTGCCTGCCGTTGTAGCAGCGTTTCGAAGTTGAGGACTCGCACCCGAAAGGATGGCCTCGGAAAGAGCCGGGTACTGCTTCAGGACGCGATCGTCATACGCTAATTTGGAATTTTGCAGGCTTGCACCGATGCGCAATCCGCCATCCGGAAGAACTTCGATGCTGTCGAGACCAATGTGCCGAACATCGATAAGGTGGCCCGGCTGCTCAACCCCAAGCTTTAGATTGTCGAGCAGGTTCGTTCCACCGCCCAAATAAGATGCGTTGGGTCGCGAGTGTTCAGTTAGGGCCTGCTGCGCATTGCTGGCCGCGCTATAGGTAAAGGAATTCATAGGCTCGTTTCCTGTGGTGCTTAGGCGTTCTCGAGAGCTTGACGGACTGCAGAAACAATGTGAGGGTAAGCGCCGCAACGGCAAATGTTGCCGGCCATTCCTTCTCTAATTTCGTCGTCTGTCTTGGTGTGACCTTCGTTAATCAAACCGATTGCGGAACAGATTTGACCAGGTGTGCAGTAGCCACACTGAAAAGCGTCGTGCTGGATAAATGCCGCTTGCACAGGGTGGAGTTGATCTCCCTTCGCCAGGCCTTCAATAGTGGTAATCTCCGCGTGCTGGTGCATGACAGCCAACGTGAGACAGGAATTGATGCGTTCGCCATTAACGAGCACCGTGCACGCGCCGCACTGGCCGTGATCGCAGCCCTTCTTGGTTCCAGTAAGGCCAATGTGCTCGCGCAACGCGTCAAGCAGTGTGACCCGAGCTTCCAACTGTAACGAGTGCGCTTCGCCGTTAATAGTGAGGCTTACCGGAACTGAAACAGCCGGTAATTGGACGGAAGCGGCATCAGAAGCAGGAGCGGCTTTCAAATAGCCGGGCAAAAATGTCGTAAGCGCGGCACCGACACCAGCGGTTACGGCTACGCCGACCGCGTCCCGGCGGGTTAGGTTGGTAGCACCATCGTCTACGGCATCGCGCTCAGCCAACTCAGGCTGCGTCTTGCTGGATTCTTTCATGCATCCCTCTTTCCCAAATTGAATTGTCTCTCAAGCCGCCCTAAGGGTGACGAGCTTATGATGCGACGAGACCAAGCCCATCGAGCGGGAACGTTCCGTTTAGCTTGAACGTTCCGCAAACACATCGATGTCAATCTCCATGGCTCAATGTGGCGACGTGGGGCCGGCCAATGAATACTGATTGCACAAGCGAGCAAAATTCCACTTCTATTAACGCCGGGCGAACTGTCGTTTACCGTCCGGCATTAAGGTAAGCGCGGCGCTTCAGCTCATTATAAAGTGGTTAAGCGTCGTATGCCGGAAGCAAGGCGCGAGGTAGCCATTAGCGGCCGAGTTGCCAGGGGACGTCCAAGCATGAACACCACTAACGTGCAGGAATTTGTGAAATACCGATGACTGGTAAAACGATTCAACCGAGTATTCGCCTGGTGACGTCCATCCCGGGACCGCTTTCCTCCCAGCTCTTTGCAAAATGCCAGAAGAATCTTCCAAGGGGAGTGGGCGCGAGTTCACCTGTCTTCGTGCGTCGGGCGGAAGGGGCGACTATCGAGGACGTGGACGGTAATGTGTTCCTCGATTTTGCTGGTGGCATTGGTTGCCAAAATGCCGGACACCGATCGCCGGACGTAGTGTCCGCAGTTCATAAGCAAACCGACGAGTTTCTTCACACGTGCTTCATGGTGGGCGGCTATGAGAGCTATGTGAATCTTGCCGAGGCTTTGAATCAAAGAACTCCTGGATCGTTTGCGAAGAAGACCTTCTTTTTGAGCAGCGGCGCCGAAGCAGTCGAAAATGCCATTAAGATCGCGCGTCACTACACAGGTAGACAGGCTGTGATTGCATTTGAAGACTCCTTTCACGGTCGCACTCAACTCGCCCTAAGCTTGACCGGTAAGACGGTTCCTTACAAGGCAGGGTTCGGACCGTTTACCTCTGAGGTTTACCGCCTGCCCTACGCATACTGCTACCGGTGCGCTTATCACTTGACGTTCCCGTCGTGTCAGGTTGAATGTGCCCGGCGGCTGGGAATCATGTTTGAAAAGTACATCGAATCCCGTCAAGTGGCGGCGATAATTTTCGAGCCCATGCTGGGGGAAGGCGGTTTCGTGGCGCCGCCACGGGAGTGGTTTCAAGTCATTACGAAGATCTGCCGGGAACACGGCGTGGTGGTGATTGCCGATGAAGTGCAAACAGGATTCAGCCGCACTGGCTCGCTATTTGCGGCCGAAACGCTCGGATTTGAGCCCGACCTGCTCGTCAGCGCAAAATCGATTGCTTCCGGGCTGCCGCTAGCTGCCGTGACGGGTAGAGCCGAGATCATGGACTCCCCTATTCCCGGCGGACTTGGTGGCACTTACGGTGGCAACCCGCTTGCCTGTGCTGCGGGTTTAGCTACTCTCCGGACAATAGATCGTCTTCATTTATCAGAGCGTGCAAATGAGTTAGGCGAGATATTCGCGGCTGCGACGTCGGATTGGACGTACCATTTTCCCCTAATCGGCGATATTCGGGGAGTCGGCGCCATGCGAGCAATCGAATTGGTAACAGATCGACTCACAAAAAAGCCCGCTGCCGACGAAGCCAAGCAAGTACTGGCAGCGTGTCATCAACGGGGACTTCTCATTCTCTCGGCTGGAACTTACGGCAACGTGATTCGTATCCTGGTTCCCTTGATCATTTCCGATGATCAGTTCCAGGAAGGACTAGCCGTGTTGGCTAAGAGCCTGGAGGAAGCTCATGCTTCGCTTTAGGTGCCATCGGAGTTGCTGAGAACTCATACGGCGATGCCCTTTGAGTCAATCAATCCCGCGACGAACCAGTTACTGCGAACTTACAAGACGCACACTGAAGCGGAGGTGGAGGTTAAGCTGAGCGACGCCGAACAAGCGTTTCGCCAGTGGCGTCAGACGCCCTATTCAACACGTTCGATTGCGCTGCTCAATCTGGCCCGGATCCTGGACAACGAAAAGCAAGCAATTGCCGCAATCGTAACAGCGGAAATGGGAAAGCCTATCTCTGCGGCTATTGCAGAGGCTGAAAAATGTGCGCTTGCCTGCAGGTATTACGCGCAGCACGGCGAAGATGGCCTGCGCGATGTAATTGTCGCGACGTCCGCCTCTCGCAGTTTCATCAGGCACGAACCGTTGGGGATCATCCTCGCGGTTATGCCATGGAATTTTCCACTTTGGCAGGTCTTCCGTTTTGCGGTGCCGGCGCTGTATGCGGGCAATGTAGGCTTATTAAAACATGCGCCTAGTGTTCCTCAGTGCGCATTGCTCATAGAAGACGTATTCCGGCGTGCGGGATTTCCGGAAGGCGTGTTTCAGAATTTGTTCCTAGAAGTAGAACAAATTAAGTTCGTTTTAGAAGATGAGCGCGTGGCGGCTGCCACTCTTACCGGAAGTGAAGCAGCAGGCCGGTCTCTTGCACAAATCGCCGGTTCACAGATTAAGAAGACGGTTCTCGAACTTGGGGGCAGCGATCCGTTCATTGTCATGCCTTCGGCTATGGCAAACAAAAATCTGGCAACCGGTACGGTCGCAGCTGCCGTTAAAGGCCGCACTGTCAATAGCGGGCAATCCTGCATCGCCTCGAAACGTTTTCTCATCTCCGAAGCAGTTTATGACGAGTTTGCCAGTCAGTTCGTTCAAGGCATGGAGGCGCTTAAGAGCGGCGATCCTACGCTGAGCGCCACTGAGCTGGGGCCTATTGCGGCAAAAAGACTGCTGGATCGTCTTCAATCGCAAGTAGACCAAGCGGTCGCCGGTGGTGCTCGTGTGCTTACCGGAGGGACGAAGATTTCCGGCCCAGGGAACTTCTATAAACCTACTGTTCTTGAAAATGTCAAACGTGGAACGCCGATTTACTACGAAGAGATTTTCGGACCCGTCGCGATGCTCTTCCAATTTAGAACGGTGGAAGAAGCCGTTGAGATTGCAAACGATACTCGCTATGGTCTCGGCGCCAGCGTGTGGTCGCAAGATCGGCAAGAACAGGACTTTCTTATAGCGCGCTTGGAAGCGGGTTCTGTCTTCGTAAACTCAAACGTGGTCTCAGACGTTCGCCTGCCCTTTGGAGGTATCAAGCGCAGCGGCTACGGTCGGGAACTAGCGGATGTTGGTATCCGTGAATTTGTCAATATAAAAACGGTTTGGGTCCATTAGGTGGGCTCACTAGCGCTAAATGTGTGGCGCAAGAGGATATCTTGGTGGACGGCATGGGGTTCGAACCCACGACCCCCACGTTGCGAACGTGGTGCTCTCCCAACTGAGCTAGCCGCCCATTGCTTCACTGCACATCGGAACCACCCCGGTCCGTGTGCGTTACGGCGTGCCGTGACCCCCTCAATATAACACCTTTCCCATGCTAGGATGGCTGTTCACGCGCGCCTCTTCATGGTCCTTTCCGACGTTGATATTCGTGGCTACATCGAGACAGGCAAGATCAAAATTTCGCCCGATCTTCCGCCGGAACAATTCGGCAGTTGCTCCGTCGATTTCCGGTTGGGCGCGGAGTTTAGCGTCTTCGAACACAGCCGCCACGCCTACATCGATGTTCGGGATAAAAGCGCCATTCAGGACATCATGCGCACAATCCATGTGAAACCGAGTGAGCCGTTCGTGCTGCAGCCGCGAGAATTTGCGCTAGCGATCACGGAGGAAACGCTTGAGTTGGACGATGACGTACTGGGGCGCCTCGAAGGCCGCTCGAGTCTCGGACGCATCGGCATCATCGTGCATGGTACCGCCGGGCTTTTTGATCCGGGATGGCGCGGAAAGGCGACACTCGAGCTGAGCAATTTGGGCATTATGCCGGTCGCGCTTTATCCAGGGATGCGTATTTGCTCGTTCACGTTTGAGCAACTTTCTTCACGCGTGTCGGTGCCCTACTACAAGAAAGCTGGAAACAAGTATGCTGGCCAGACGCAGCCCTTGGCAAGTAAGTTGACATCTGAGGTTAATCACAAGAGCTAGAGCGAAGGCCGGTTCCGCTAGCGGCCCGATGAGCCAAATCCGCCGACGCCGCGAACAGACTCGGCCAACGCTGTTTCTTCCCACTTGACCGATTCATACCTGGCTACTACCATCTGCGCGATGCGATCGCCGGCCTGGATCTCGTAGGACGACGCGCCCAGGTTCAGTAAAATCACTTTCAACTCGCCGCGGTAACCAGGATCGATGGTAGCCGGGGAGTTCGGTAAGGTTATGGCGTGCTTTAGCGCCAGGCCGCTGCGCGGGCGAATCTGAACTTCGTAGCCGCTGGGGATTTCCAGCGCTAAGCCCGTCGACAGAGCCTGCGGAACTCCTGGATGTAGAACGGCTCCTTCCACGCAGCGGATGTCCATTCCGGCGTCCTCCTCCGGTCCATGCGCATACGCCGGCAGATGCGCATCTGCGTGCAGCCTCTCAATCTTGATAATCATGGCGAATCCGTTATGATAGCGGGTTGTCCGCACCTGCCCCGGTTCACAGCGCCTTGAAGAAACGCGTATTAACTGTTGCGCCCATGCCGCCAGAGAAATTGGCCTATGCACTGGCGCGCTACAGCCGGTCACCTGATTCCATTGCCGAGTCTATTGAATGGGTGCGCACGCACGACTCCTCAAAATTCCTTGAAAGCTTCTACTTCCAGTATGGGCACGCTTCCATCGCGGATCTAGGCCACGTCAGCATCTGTTTTGAAGGCATCTCTGAACTGGCCGCGACTGAGATAGAAGACGACCAGCTCTGGGACGGGCAAGCACGCAGTTCGCGTTATCAGGATTTCTCCAAATCAGGCGTGATTGTTCCGCCTGAGCTGACGGCCGACGAAGCAGATCTTTTCCGGCCTGCCACCCTACAGCTTCTCAGCGCATACCGCGAAGTGCAGGAGCGGGCATTCGCATACTTCGAGGAGCAATTGCCCCAGCCTGCGGAGATGAAGCCGGATGCATACCGGCGCAACCTCACCGCGCGGGCGTTCGATGTAGCGCGCTATTTGCTGCCATTTGGGATTCCTACAGGCGTAGGGCAGGTGACCAGCATACGCACTCTTGAAAAGCAGATACGACGGTTGAGGGCGTCGGAATTTCAAGAACTGCGTGAAGTGGCCGATGAACTGGCGAATGCTTGCGCGGCTCCTCCCGAATGCGTTTGGAATATCGACGAGATGGTGCACGAGCCTCTTGCTCCTACGCTGGCGCGACATGCCGATCGAGACGAATATCCGGAACACTTGCGCGCTGACCTCACAGCCTGGGCGAAAGCTCATGTCGGGAGATCCGAGGGACACAGCAGCGAGATTGTCCATTTGATTCAGCCATCAGATCAGGTCGCAGATCTCTGCGCTACTTTGCTGTATCCCGTGACCGACTGGCCTTATAGGGAGCTATACGATCTGGCTTGCCGTTGGTCCCCCGAGCGGCGCAAGGATCTGATTCATTTGGCTCTCCAAAACCGGAACCGCCGGGACGAGTTGCCGCGGCAATTTCGCAGTGCTCCTTATGTTTTGGATGTTGTCATGGATATCGGCGCCTATCGCGACCTGCATCGCCATCGCCGGTGTCAACAACTTCGCCAGCAGTACACGAATCAGCTGGGCTACGATACACCGGAACTTGTGGCTAAGTGCGGAGCCGATGAAGTCTTCAGCAACGCATTAGCAACCGTGCACGCCGCCATTGAGCAGTTGCCCCAGCCCGCGGCTCAGTATCTCTTGCCGTTTGCGGCAAGATCACGCTTTTTATTTAAGATGGATTTTGCCGAACTGGACTACATCTCGCGACTGCGAAGCGGGGTTAAGGGTCACTTCTCTTATCGCAAGATCGCCTGGGAGATGAAACAGGCTTTGCAACGCGTAGACCCAATGTTGGGAGACCTCATCGAAGCCACGCCGCCTTGGGTTGAAGACCCATTAAAGAGATAGCTCAAAACCCATTCACGAGATAAGCTAATCAAGATTTAGCGTTTTGCGAACCGTACCGCGTTCCGCTTGAATCTTCTCTTGCAACAGCATGATGGAGTAAATTAATTGCTCCGGCCGCGGTGGACAACCCGGTACATAGACGTCAACCGGTATGACTTGATTCACAGGCACCAGTGCATAATTGCTGAAAACACCTGTAGACGTGGCGCACGCACCCATGGAGATAACCCATTTCGGCTCCGGCATCTGACGATATAAGTGACGGATAACCGGCGCCATCTTCAGCGAAACCCGGCCGGCGATAATCATTAGGTCCGATTGCCGAGGCGAGCCTCTGAACACTTCCGCCCCGAAACGAGCGGCGTCATACCGCGACGCCATCATCGACATCATTTCAATGGCGCAGCATGCTAACCCGAAGGTCATCGGCCAGAGCGAGTTTTTACGGGCCCAGTTCAGAGCGCTGTCAAGAGTTGTAGTAATGA
>CAXUCT010000039.1:15638-16978 GCA_964249415.1 uncultured Bryobacteraceae bacterium
CTGCTCATCCATGCGAGCAAACAGCTCGGGTGGCTGGCTAATCTCGAATTTTTCTGAGTCGCCCACGCTGAAATTATCCCATGCTAGCGAGCGGCAGACCTAAAATCGAATTGGAGATGATCCAGCCGAATTTCGAACCTGCCGCAAACTATGAGGACTCGCTAGCGAAAGCCGCCGAGCAGTCCGGCATGGATGGCGCATATTGGGACATCTTCGGTAAACGCCACGAAGTGTCTAGCGAGGTGCGCCGGGGCATTTTGCAAGCTTTGGGCTGGGATGTCGCGAGCTTTGAGTCCATCGAAGGTGAGCGCTATAGGCGCTTCAAGCAAGCACTAGCAGCGGGGCTGGAGCCTACGCTTGTGATCAGTGAGTCCGATCTCACGGTTCCGCTGAACCTTCCTGAGCGCGCCGAAGGTCCCATCTATTTCGAAATCCTTCTCGAAGACGGCCAGCGGCTGGGTGGCAGCATTGAGCCTGATCAGTTGCGCCGGACCTGCGAGGTCAGAGCAGGCATTCGAGATTGGTGCACTTATGAGCTTCGTTTGCCGGCCGAGACTCCGCGCGGCTATCACACCCTGAAAGTTGCTGTCGGCGACCGGGAGCTTGCCAAGAGTCACTTGATTGTATGTCCAAACCGCGCTTATTTTCCGGAGAATCTGGCGCGCGGAGGGCGCACTGCCGGATTCAATGTTGCGCTCTATGGTCTCCGGTCAGACCGCAATTGGGGATGCGGGGATTTTACCGATCTTTGTGGGCTCATCGATTGGGCGCGGGACGATGTGGGATTCAGCCTCATCGGGTTGAACCCGCTGCATGCGCTGAGCAATCGCGAACCGTACAACACGAGCCCTTATCTGCCGCTGTCCATCTTTTACAAGAATCTGATCTACATCGAGGTGGAGAGCGTATCGGAATTCCGAACATCCCGCTGCGCTCAGGGCCTGTTTGCATCGCCGCGAATCCAGGAGCGAATTCGGCGCCTTCGCGACTCAGAGTTCGTCCGGTACCACGACGTCGACTCTCTCAAGCGTGGGTTCCTGAAGATACTCTTTCGTGAGTTCCACCGTCGCCGGGCGGCGGACCCGTCGCGCGTTCGCGCTTTCGAGGCGTATTGCGGGCAGGAAGGAGATCTGCTGCAAAACTTCGCGCTGTACAGCGCGCTCGACGAGGTGATGCATAAACAGGATCGAAGTCGCTGGGTGTGGGGTGATTGGCCCGCGTCTTACCGTTCTCCCGATTCAGAGGAGTCAAAGGAATTCGCCCTAACCCACCGGCGACTCGTAGATTTCTATAAATACGTCCAGTTCGTCCTTGAAGAGCAGCTCTCCGCGGCCCAGTCG
>CAXUCT010000040.1:0-6005 GCA_964249415.1 uncultured Bryobacteraceae bacterium
ATCTGGAGGATGGCGCTCGCTGCCAAGCCTTGCACATTGCGGCAAATGTGATGAAACCGGTGCGCCGGCGAGAACTGCGTGAAGCGCTACTGCGGGCACGGGAAGCTGGGCTTGCGGCGCCGGGAACGCATACCGGCGGGATGCGGGAGAATGTCCGCGCGGCGCGAGTGGGCCGTCCACTACGGATTCTTTTGGCGGATGACAATCCGATCAATCGAACGCTGACACTCCGGCTACTGCAGAAGCGCGGATGCGAGGTAGTGGTTGCACACAACGGCACGGAGGCGCTGGCTGCCGTGGAAAGAGAGCGCCTGGATTTAGCTCTGATGGATATTCAGATGCCTGAGATGGATGGCTTTGAGGTCACGGCAGCGATCCGGGAAAGGGAAAAGCTGACGCGCGCACACTTGCCGATTTTCGCGATTACGGCGTATGCGTTTAGCGCGGTTGAGGAGCGATGCCAGCAGGCGGGCATGGACGGCTATATACCAAAGCCGATCCGTCCGGACGAGTTATTTGCCGTGATTGCGCGGGTCGCGCCAAGGGAGGCCTCTGCCGCGTTCGCTTGAATGCAAGAGCGCCTGCATTGCTCCCTGGTATCTTGTAGTCCAGAGTAGAAAGTGAATCAATGGCTCAGCAACGCATGTCTTTTCGATTAATCCTGGGATCTCTCATGGTTTTCTGTTTTGCCTCCAGCGCGGCACAGGCTGCACCGGCGCATCATCATCGGCATCACCGGCGGCATCATCACTCGACGAACACGAGAAGAACATCGGCGCACAACCAGAGCCGCTAGGAAGAGGGTATTTTGGGATTCGACCAATATCACGAGCCGGCACAAGAGTTGCCTGAAAAGACGCGGACGTTCGCCAGAATGATGGCCTCGTTGACCGAAGAAGCGGAGGCGATCAACTGGTATGAGCAGCGCTTATCGGTTGAGAAGGATCCGGAAGCAAGGGCGATCATGGCTGACGCGCAAGGCGAAGAGTTCAAGCATTTCGGCATGGATTTGGAATTCCTGCTGCGTCGTAATTCAAAATGGCGCGCAGAGATGCAAGCCATTCTTTTCAAGGATGGGGATATCGTTCAGCATGGCGAGGAAGCTGAAAAGGCGGGTGACTGACGACACCCTCGCTCTTCCTTAAAGGAGAGGCGAGCTTTTAGCGACGTGGAAGAAGCGCCAACGGAGCCGCTTTTGCTATTCACCTGCCTCACTCTTCCCGCATGAGTTTGGATGGATCAATGGCAAGCGCTCGCCTTACTGGAATGGCTGACGCTGCAATGCCCAGCAGCGCCATGGTCAGCACCGCGCCGCCCACGACGGCAGGATCCCGCGGATTCGCCTGATACACAATCTGCCCCAGCAAGCGGCTGGCGAAGATGCCCGACAGCAGCCCTACCGCGGATCCCACCCCAAGCAGCGCCATGGGGCGCCCCACCGCCGAGCCCATCACTTGCGTCTTGCGCGCACCCAACGCCACGCGGATGCCCAGCTCCTTCCTCCGTTTGCTTACGCTGTAGGCAGCCATGCCGGAGATACCTGTCACGGCCAGCATTGCCGCCAGCAGGCCCATGACGCCCAGTGCCACGGTGGCGGCCCGTGCCGGGAACAGCTGATACCCCAGGGCATCGGGCCAGCTCTGCACGGTGATTGGCACATTCGGCCGGAAGCCGCTGAGTGTGCGGTTGAGTGCCGCCGCCATCTCATTCGGCGCCCGCCGCGACCGCACCACGAAGACTGCTTCGCTCCCCTCGGTTTGTGAAAACGGCAGATACACCGCAGACTGCGGCGACTCTGTCAGGTCGTGGTATTTGCCGTCCTCCGCCACGCCCACCACTTTCGTCAGATTGCCTCGCAAGATAAACCACTGTCCGATCGCCGGAGTATGGCGCCACATCTTCCTGGCGAAAGTTTCGTTCACGATCGCCACATACGGCGTCTTTGCCGTGTCCTGCCATGAGATATCCCGCCCGGCCACCAGCCGAGTGCCAGCAGTATCCAGGTATCCCGGCGACATCGAAAACACGTACGTCGCCAGAGCATAATCCTTCAGCGTGAACTCTGTCGTCCCCGGCCGGTAAATTGGAATGCCTCGTATTCCGCCAGTCATGGGCGTGCGGTTCACCGCGCCCGCCGCTGTCACGCCGGGGATGCTCCGCGCCGCTTGTATCAGCTCTTTCCGCTTCTGGAGCGCTACGTCGCCCGCTTGTCCCGCCTGATCTTGTTCTACGTGACCCAGGTCGATCTCGGCCAGCATCGCGCCTTGCGGCTGGATTCCTAGCGGAGCATCGAGCGCGCGCACCATGCCTCGCGACGCCACCAGCGAGGCGGTTACCAGCAGCGTGCAGATTGCGATTTGCGCACCCAACAACAGGTCCCGCAGCGCAAACCGGCGCAGGTGCATCCCATCCACTTGTCCGCCTTTCATCGTTTGCAATGGACTGCTCTGCCAGGCCTGCCGCGCCGGAACCATCCCAAACAGCAGCGCGCTTCCCAGTGTGAATGCCAGGCCTGCCAGGTACACACGCGCATCCAGGCTTGCCGCCAGGTGCGCTTCTGCCGCCCGAGGCCAGCGGTTCAGAACCCCCAGCAGCAGGTCCGCTGTCGCCAGTCCCGCTGCTCCACCCAGTAGGGAGACCAGCACCGCTTCGGTCAGCAGTTGCCTTGCCAGCCGCCAGCGGCTCGATCCCAGCGCCGCGCGGAGCGCCAATTCCCGGCTGCGATCCGCCGCGCGCGCCGCAAACAGACTCGCCAGGTTCGCACACGCCGCCGCCAGCACCAACAGCGCCAGCACAGTCACGCTGTAAAGAAATCCGCGAATGACGTCACCTTCGTCTCCCCACAGTCCCGGATGGATCAGCCGCAGCGACAGACCGTCGTCCGTCGTTGGATACTCCTTCGCCAGTTCAGCCGAAATCGCACTCAGATTTTCCGTCGCCTCCTGCGGCGTCACGCCTGGCTTAAGCCTGCCAATCACCGTGACAGACGTGTCTCTCCGACTATGCAGGTAATCCCCGCTCCCCACCTGCTCCTCGTTCACCATTGGCAGCCAGTAGTCCGGCCACACAAATCGCTCGGTGCCGTGGAACGGCGCCGAGACAACTCCGACTACCTTAAACGGATGCCGGTTGAGCTCTACGATCGTCCCGATTACGCCCAGATCCGCTTGAAATGCGCTTCGCCACAACTGGTCGCTCAATACCAGATACGGCGCTGAACCCGGGCCATGCTCATCGGCTGCGTGGAAGAACCGTCCTACCTCCGGCTGCACGCCCAATAAATCGAAATAGTTGCCTGTCACCTCATCGCCATGAACGGTCCTCATTGTGTTACGCCAGTTCAGTGCGGTACTAGAATATGCATTAATCGCGGCTAGCCCGCTAAAGGTGGTGTTGCGCCGCCGGTAATCCTCAAACGCGGGATATGAGGTGGTCAGTAGCCGTCCGCTCATCCACGGCTTATGGCGAAGCTGATACAGGCTCCGTGGATCCCTCACATCCAGCGGATGCAGCAGGACGGCATTCAGCACTCCGAAAACGACGACGTTTGCGCCAATGCCCAGCATTAGAGTGAGTAAGACTACGACCGTGAACCCGGGCGACTTCCGAAGCACGCGAAGCGCATAGCGAACATCCAACAGCAGGTCTTCCACCATTGGCAGTCCGTCTTCGGCGCGGTAGGCGTTCCTAACCGCCTCCATTGCCCCGAACTTCAGGCGGGCGTGACGGCGGGCTTCCTCAGGAGTCATGCCGGCGCGGATGTTCTCTTCAGTCTGGGCCGCGATATGCGATTCACTCTCTTCTCTGAACCGTTCGTCGCCGCAGCTCCCCGTCGTAAAGTTGAGAAGACGTGTAAATAACCGATTCAGGGCTCTCATGCCGGATCCTGCGTTCCTTGCCCGACATCCTTCTTCTGTTTCATGCGGCTTCGTCCGTTAGAAGGAGCATTTGGTTTACTAACAGGAGAATGCCACATTTCTTTTGGGAAAACCACAGGTAGTATGGAGTGCTCCAGATTCTCACCTTGTTTTTGCTCTGTCGATACTCTGACATGATGCCGTTGGGAACCGTAACGTACCTTTCCTGCCATCTATGCCTATAAGCCAGCGTGCTAAACAACGGAAAAAACGCAGTGAGAAGGAGAAGAATGTTCTTACTCAAAGACTGCGGCGCGTCGCGATCATAGCAGTACCGCCTGTGCGGATGCTTGACGTATTTGGCCCGGCCGAAGTGTTTGCTGACGCCAGCCGCTTGCGGGGCGGCGAGCCGGCATATGAGGTGGAGATCATCTCGGCTACGGAAGATCAGATTGTTGCCACTCACATCGGCATGCCGCTGGTTGCCCACCGCAGCTATCGACAGTTGCGCAGTCCGGTCGACACGCTTCTTGTCGCCGGCGGCCTCGGTGCTCGGGAGATGCGGTATTCGCCGGAGTTTCTGGGCTGGCTCAGAGAACAGAGCACCAAGATCCGTCGTTTAGGTTCAGTCTGCACCGGCGCTCTGGTTCTGGCCGATGCCGGCCTGCTCGACCGACGCCGAGCGACTACACATTGGAACTGGTGCAGCGAACTCGTTCGCAGACATCCTCTAGTGAAGATAGACCCGGAGCCGATTTACGTTCGAGACAACAATATGTACACGTCGGCCGGCGTCACTGCGGGCATTGATCTTGCGCTCGCTCTGGTGGAAGAGGATCTAGGAGGTTCTCTCGCTCTCCAAGTGGCGCGGATGATGGTTGTGTTTTTGCGCCGCCCTGGGGGTCAGTCGCAGTTCAGCGCAACACTCGCAGCTCAGACCTGCGAAAGCCAACCGCTGAGGGATCTGCTCGCCTGGATGACTGACAATGTCATAGGTGACCTGTCGGTGGCGTCGCTGGCGCTCCGCGCAGCTATGAGCGCGCGCAATTTTGCCCGGGTCTTCACGCAGGAGGTCGGCGAAACGCCTGCGCGGCACGTCGAAAATATTCGACTCGAAGCGGCACGGCGGCAACTTGAAACGATGTCATTGAGCCTTGACGAGGTTGCCGGCAGCAGCGGTTTCCGGAGCGCGGAAGTTCTCCGCCGGACGTTCGCCCGCCGTCTGGGCATCACCCCAGGGCAATACCGAACAGCATTTGGTCCGCGGCAATAACTTTGGCGAAGCGATTGGCAGCAATCGTGGGTTTTTCGTCTTCCCCCGCTCTTGCGGCCACCCGCAGCCAGCGTGACAATCAGCCAGTGGCCACGGTTCTAGTTGTGGCTGACACCAGGAGGCAACATGATCAAGAGTTCAAAAGCAAAGCTGAACATCGGATTTTTTATCTATCCTCGCCAGGACCAGATTGACTTTACAGGACCGTTCGAGGTGCTATCGCGGATACCCAATGCGAGCGTATATGTCATCGGAAAAGGGAGAACTCCGTTCGGCGATGTAAAAGGGCTGATTCTGACGCCTGATGTGACAATCGCGGAAGCGCCTCCGCTTGATCTTTTGCTGGTGTCTGGCGGGCTTGGACAACAGGCACTGATGGACGACGAAGAGGTCCTGTCGTTTATCAAGAAACAAGCCGATTCGGACCGGTACGTTTTTTCGATATGCACCGGGGCTCTACTTTGCGGAGCGGCTGGAGTCCTTCGCGGCCGCCGGGCGACGACTCACTGGGCGGCCTTCGATCTGCTGCTGTACTATGGGGCGATCCCGACCCGCTCACGTGTAGTGATCGACGGCAATTACATCAGCACTGCGGGCGTTACCGCGGGTCTCGACGGCGCACTCACGGTGGCAGCAATGCTTTGCGGGAACGAGGTTGCTGAGGAGATTCAGCTTGAAATCGAGTATGCGCCGGACCCGCCTTTCCCCAGCGGAACCCCCGACACTGCCCCAGCAGAAGTAGTGCAGGCATTCTGGGCGAAGTATCGGGAGATTGGGGAATCCCGGCGAGCGGAAGCGCGCCGGTTCAGTACTAAGTTGGGGATTGCGGCCAATCCTAGTTGACGAGCAAAAGCCGTTTTATGGAATGGCAGCCA
>CAXUCT010000040.1:6015-7718 GCA_964249415.1 uncultured Bryobacteraceae bacterium
CTCTTTGCAAGAGCATTAGTCAAAACAGAGAATCAATTCAACGGTTGCAGCTTACCCTGCCGCTGAAATTATTGAACAGGAACGAATCCATGAATCTGAATCATCTTCACGCCTTTACCGATGCGATGCAGCGCAAAGATCTAGAGGCCATGCTCACTCATATGACGGACGACATAATCCTCAAGACGCCGCTCGTCGCTGAGCCTTTCAACGGTAAGACGGCAATCAGACCGGTGGTCGAAGCCCTTCTGGGCGTGGTGGACAAGTTTGAGTTTCGCGAAATGATGCAAGGACCTCAGCATGTGTCTCAATACTTCGGCGTTACGGTTGGGCTGGACGAGTTGGACGGCATGGACTATTGGCTCCTCAACGAAGCAGGCCTGATACAGGAGATGACGGTGCTGTGGCGTCCCCTTCCGGCAGTGGTGGCGGTGCAGAACAAGTTAGGCCTTGCGGAAGGCAAGGCGGCGGTATGATCCGGCAGGATACCTTTTATGCGCTGAGAACGATGCGGCAACAGCCGGTCTTTGCCGTCACAGCTGTTCTCACGCTGGCACTCGCGATTGGCGGGACGACGGCGATGTTCACGGTTATTCACGCTGTGCTGCTGAAGCCGCTTCCGTATCCCGACCCGATCGACTGGTGCGCATCTTGGGAGGTGCAACGCCGTCTCGATTTGCGGAAATGAAGGCCAGCGCGCACTCTTTCACTGGAATCGGAGCATTCACGAACGAGGAAACCCCGACGCTTTCCGGGAGAGGGGAACCGGAGGTCCTGAAAGGCGTTCGCGTATCGGCCGATTTCCTGCGAATCCTGGGAGTGGACCCGCTTTTTGGTCGCGGATTTCGAGCCGAAGAAGATTTGCCCGGAGGCCCACGGGTGGTGATGATCAGCGCCGAGCTTTGGAAGCGGCGATTCGCGGAAGATCCGGAGATGCTCGGCAAGGCGGCGTCGCTGGCGGGCGCGCCGTACACGATTGTTGGAGTTCTTCCACCCCACTTTTCATTTCCTTTCCGTGGGGTGGACGTTTGGATGACAGCGCCGTCAGAATGGCCGCTCATGCCCGCGAAATCCAGAGCCATGAGTCCGTTTCTCACTCTATTTAGCCGTCTAAAACCGGGGGTCACCCTCGAACAAGCGAATGCGGAGGCTAAAGTGATTCAGCGCCAATACGCGATGGCGCATCCGACCATGCTCGATGCTAAGCCGGTGACACCGGAGAAGATAACGGCAATGAAAGATGAGCTGGTGACTGATGTGCGCTCGATGCTTTGGATGCTGCTGGGCGCGGTGGGTTTTGTTCTATTGATCGCTTGCGCGAATGTGGCCAGTCTACTGCTAGCGCGAGCGACATCGCGTTCACGGGAAACTGCGATCCGGTCTGCACTCGGCGCCTCCCGTTTCCGGCTTATCCGGCAACTCATCGTAGAGAGCGTCGTCTTATCACTTTCGGGCGGAATACTCGGTGTGCTGCTTGCCGGGTGGAGTCTGGGGGCGATCCCGAGGATGACTGCCTTCGATCTCCCAAGAGCGCAAGAGGTTCATCTAGATTGGATGATGCTCGGATTTGCAGCGGCGATCTCGCTCGGAACCGGAGTGCTCTTCGGACTGGCGCCGGCGCTGGGCGCGTCACGGCCTGATCTGGTTCGCGTGCTGCGAATGAGTGGGGCGGCCGGTAGCGGAGGCGAGTCCAGAGGGGTTCT
>CAXUCT010000040.1:7728-14707 GCA_964249415.1 uncultured Bryobacteraceae bacterium
CCGGGAAATGTATTGACGGCCAGTGTTTCGCTGGGGCCATCGCGTTATGACACGAATGGAAAGAAGGCGCTGTTTTTCCAACAGTTGGTCCGGCGGGTAGGATCGTCGCCGGGCGTGCGTAGCGCGGCGGCCGCGATGTCTCTTCCCATGATGGGCTTTCCAGGAACTCCCGTGCAGGATGCCGCGAAACCGCTCCTCAAACTGAATGAACGCCCCATCGCAACGCTCTCGGTGGTGACACCGGGCTATTTTCGTACGCTACAAATTTCGTTGCGGCGTGGGAGGGATTTTACAGAGCGAGATAAAGAAGAAGCACAGCGTGTAGCCATCATCGATGAAGCCATGGCGCGGCGGTTCTGGCCGGCGTATCCGCGCGGGCAGGACCCCATTGGCCAGCATCTTTGGGTTGGTGGCGTGAACCCGCATCCTGCGGAAATCGTGGGGATCGTCGCGCATGTACATCAAATGCTTGAAAGCAGCGCTTGGCCCGAAACTGTATACGTCCCTTTCGCACAGAACGCTCAACCGTTCGCGATGCTGGCGGTACGGACGGAAGCTAACCCGCTCGGCTTCAGCGGTGCAGTGCGTGAGCAGGTGCGGGCATTGGATAAGGATCAATCTATTTCGGACATTAAATCCATGGGTGAGTTGGTAGACGAGCAGATAGGTCAACGGCGTTTAGTCGTGATCTTGATGGGATCTTTCGCCGCGATGGCGTTGTTGCTTGTGTTGATGGGAATCTATGGCATTATTGCGTACTCGGTTGCGCAGCGGACTCAGGAGATGGGCATCCGCCGCGCACTTGGCGCGCAGCAAGGCGATATTCTGCTGCTGGCGATGGGACAAAGCTTTCGCCTCACGTTGGCTGGCGTGGCAGTGGGAATCGCTGGAGCTTTTGGTTTAACGCGTCTGATGCGGAGCCTGTTATTTCACGTCAGCGCGACTGACCCTGCGACGTTCGTGGTTGTTGCGTTGCTGTTCCTGTGCGTGGCGCTTGCGGCCAGCTATGTTCCAGCACGTCGCGCTACGCGAGTTGATCCATCAACGGCACTGCGAGTTTGAGGGGCCACTCAGGCGATCTATATAAAGCAAAGTATGTACGAAGGCGTTTCGGAGCTCGCGTTTCTACTTACCCGAGACGGTTTAGGTAGTATGCGACGCGTCGGCCAGCTTCAACGCGGAAATGACCGTGCTGCCATAAGATTGACGCCGTCGAAATCGTACTTCCGCCCCGAGCCTGGGTGACCAGTATCTCCCGTGCGCAAGCCAGTGTCTGAAATTGAACGCATCTCGAAGCTGGCTGATTAGGATCGCGGGTGCGTTGGTGTGTCTTTTCCAACCTTCCAGAACGTCTTGGTCTAAGCGCACGCTACCTTGGCGCGTTCTCTCGATTTGACGGAAATAGATCGACAGATCATCTTTTAGTCTATGTCGGCATCTCCAGTCGAAGTCCGTCCAAAAGTGGGCTTCGAGGCTCGTCATAACGGCGAGAGCCGATCTAACATCGGACTCCAGTAGGTGCGACTCCAGCTCGCCGGCGATGGCGTTAGAAGATAATCCCGCAAATCGCGCAGTAAATGTCGGAGAGGCTGGGCTGAAGTAAAGGCGCAAGAGGCGACGACGTTGTCATGATAGGTGGCAAGTTGCTTTAACGTGAGTTCGGGAACAAGGACAAACTGCGGTCTAGCCACCCGCGATTTCCATCAAAAGTTCGAAAAAAGAGTCCTTGTCGAGTTCCACAAAGCTGGCGCGGACTTCACGAGAGACAATTTCCATACCCAGGAAACCAGTTGTTCAGCCGGACGTGTTAGAGACGGAGATGCACCGCCCTTAGCGCCGACCGAGACAGTCACGGTGATCAGATCGGCTACCGTTCTCGCGTTCTTATTCACGAGCACGAGCGGCGCCCGACCAACTGAACCCGAAGCATCCACCCTACCTTTGAATCCGACGACTAGTGTGCCAATAGGCTCAAGCGAAACATGCTGCCTGCCGATGCTAATTTCCATTCTTCTAGCGCGATAGGATCCAAGATCCTCTTCGTTCAACGTAACTTCGATGAAACTGTAGCGGATCGAGCCGTTCTCTACAATTCTTGCAAAAAATCAATTATTTGGCTGTAAAGATGGTCGAGATTCTTCAGCCACTCATCGCGGATTTCGCTCCAACTAATGTTACGCCATTAGGCCCCTGAGTTGAATCTTGCTGGCTTTCGACGAACTCTGCGAAATTCCTAGCTTGCATGTCCCCTCGCCACTATCGTAGCTATTTTTAGGATGACTGTGACTACATCCCGGTCAGGCTGGACGTTCCACTTGCGCCACTCCGAAGTTTACAGTCCGGTCCATTGCCCATGCACTGATCCAAGAAGTAGCTCCAATACAGATCCGATGCTGCCGAGCATGGCCGTTCGATTGTTTATTTTATCCGCTCACCCGGTTCAAACGGGGTACACTTTTCTAGGTAGTACCTTATGCAGTTTTTGCGCGTGCTCGCCCCCTCCGTTATTGTTTTGCAGATGTGCTCCGCAGTCTCCGGACAGGAAGTGATCTCCGCGCGGGCGGGCATGGTTCACTTCACCGAAGGGCGAGTGTTCCTGGACGATCAACAGTTAGATAGAAAGTCGGGATCGTTTCCCAATATCAAGGAAGGATCTACGCTACGGACCGAGCGTGGCCGTGCCGAAGTGCTACTGATGCCGGGCGCTTTCTTGCGGCTGGACGAGAACAGCTCCATTCGGATGGTTTCGACGGAGCTAGCCGATACGCGCTTGGTATTTCTGAGCGGGTCGATGATTTTGGACCTGACGGATGCACGGAGCGGTAACACGCTTAGCGTGACGTATAAGGACTCGCGCGCGCGGTTTCCAAAAAAAGGTGTTTACCGGCTGGATGCGGATACGGGCGTGCTGCAGGTGTATAGCGGCACGGCTGAGGTGACCTATGACGGCAAGCAGACGCAGGTGGATGACGGGCATCTTTTCTTCTGCTGGCTGGGACTAGAGACGAGCAAGCTGGGGAACGGGACTGAAGACGAGTTTTACGATTGGGCGAGCGATCGAAATCAGGTGATCTCGGACCAGAATCAATTGGCGGAGCAGACGAAGGGCGACCCGGGCGACGCCGACTTGAGTAGCCAACTGGGAGCGGGAGGAGTGCCCTATTTAGGACCGCCGGGTATGGGATCATCAGGCGGCCTGACAGGACCAAGTCTCACGACGCCGGGCGTGCCGTATAGCGCTTATCCGTATAGCACGTATGCTATGGGCGGCACTCTCTTTGATCCCTTTCTGACGTTCGCCGCCACTCCAAGATTTCCGTTCGGTTACCCGGTGCTAGTGGTGACGCGTCCAACCCAGACACAGTCGCACTCCTCCCAGTGGCCGCACAGCGTGAACAGTCCCGTGTGGCATCCGGTTAGCCTAGGCTCTAGCGTGGGCTCTTCGGTGTTTCCTAGACCGTTGCCGGGGCGGGTCGTGATGCCAGGATCGGTCGGTGGCGGTTATCGTCCTGCTGGCCCGCGTATTGGAGTGGGAACGGCGGCTAGGCCGAGCGTTTCTGTTGGAGTACACGCGGCGGGCCACCGGTAAATCAGTAGAAGCCCGGTCAATGAGACGGCGCGTAGTAGCCGGCTCTCCAGCGCGCCTTTAAGTCTGAGAGACCATCCGGCTCTTTGAGCTTCACTTCAACGTGACGAAATTTTCCGTCCCGCTCTTGATTCGAAGGCGCATAGGCGAGTACATACTGGTTCCGCAACTCGATCCCGATCCGCTTAGCAATAGTTGGTAAGACGCTGTCGTTTGGAGCAGCATAGGCGCGGCCCCCGGTCTGCTGCGAGATTTCAGACAGAAGTTTCGGACCGGAGAGTTCGGCGGAACTGCGCGCCAAGTAAGACAGTGGTTCGAAGACGCCCATGGCGTAAATCTGTACGTCGGCTTCGCGCACCAGATCCTCGATTTCTTTGCTTGTGTAGCGGCTGTTGTTGTCGCCGCCATCAGAGATGATCAGGAGCGCTTTGCGGGGGTTTTTGGCTTTCTTCATCTCATTCAGGCCCAGATGCACGGCATCGAGCATGGCGGTGAGACCCTGCGATTCCAGCGAAGTCATTTTGTCCTTAATTTCGCTGGTTTGATGAGTGAAGCCCATAACCAGTTCAGCGCGATCACTGAATTCGATGACGAACGCCTCGTCTTGCGGGTTCATGGTTTTCAGAAATTGCGATACGGCCTGACGCGAGATGTCGAGCTTGGAACCCATGCTGCCGCTGGTGTCGACCAGAAGGCCGACTGAAAGCGGCGCATCTTCGCCGGACAAGTGAGTTACTTTTTGGCGGACGCCGTTCTCGAACACGCCGAAGTTGTCCTTATCGAGACCGACAACGAAGCGATTCAAAGAATCGGTGACGCTGACGGGGATCAAGACGAGCGTGGTTTCAACGCGCAGGCTAAAGCCGGGGGATTCGGAAGCGGAGTCGGGCGGCGGCGCGGAACTCTGCCCGGTTTGAGAGGAGCTGAAAGCGGCAGCGGTGAGACAGATGAGAAATAAGAGGGAACTACGCAGCAACACCGCCCCTCCTGATCGAGCACGAGTGTAACATGCGAGGGCTCCTGGGTAATTCAGAGGCCGAGAAACTCGTCGATTTTTTTATTGACAAGAGCCAGCTGAACGCCTTTGCGGAGGAGGAACGAGAGACCAGCTTCGGAAAGAAGGATGCTGACACGATTTTTCAGGCGATCGCGAAGCTGGCGGCGCTTTTCTAGCGAGACCTGCCTTATGGAGATGCCCGTGAGTCCGGGCTGCAGGGGCCGGATGGGAAGCGGCGTGTAGTGGATGGCGGACAAGGGGCCGTTCAGCGACGTTCCCGGATTCTGGAGGAAGGCGCGCGCCTTCATTCGTCCGACGTCGTAATCGTGGTCGCGAAATTTCTGATCGAAGAAGCCAAGAAAGGCCATCAGAGGCGAGCCGGCGAGTTCAGCGCCGCTGGCGGTAATCCCGTAGATGTACATTTCGTCCTTTTCGGAGAGGCCCGCGGCCATTTCGAACATCAGGACGGCGTCGATCCAGGCCGCCGCGGTTGCGGATCCATGGCAGGCGCTGAGTTGCGCGTACTCGTGAGCAAACTGTTGCTGTAGACGAAGACGAGCGGCGGCGAGTTGGTGGTGTTGGCCCGGAGCGAAGAAGATTGGGAGTAGCGGGGCCGCGAACGGCTGCCTGCTCCCAGCGGCCGACGTGCCGTGTTGGGCAAGCTGGTGGAGAGCGAGCGCGCGGGAGTTGAACTCGGCAATCTGTCCGTTGACCTTCTCGGCTTCGATCCAATCCTGAAAGCGCGATTGGTCGAAGATGGCAGATAGGAGGCGGACGGCGACTTTGCTGAAATCACCCGTTTGGGCGCTGAAAAGATCATTGGCAGTAGAGGACTGCGGATCGGGCGCGACGAATAGATACGCGCGCCGGTCAGAGTTGCGGTGGTGATCAATGGAGTCGACGAGATGCTTGGCCAATCCAAGCGGTTGATTTTGAAACAGCCCACCGTCGGTGTAAGCGAAGAAGCGAGTGGCTTGGCCGGTGAAGCAAGCTGGATCAAAAAACGGAGATGAGTTATAGCATTTGATGCTGCGCTCCAGATCTTTTACGCGGAAGGCGAAAGGAAATGCGCTGCAGGCGATGGCGGCTTTCTGGATAGAGGACCACGAGTCTCGCGAATCGTCAGCGAAGCCAAGCATTTTCGTCAGCTCGTCCTGAAAGCGGGTGTAAGTGAATGAGCCGGCATTTAACGTGTGCCGGCTGTAGTCAATGCCGGAGAGATTCGATAGGGCCAAGCCCAAGCGCAAGGTTTGCTCCGGGCCGATGGCGGGGTGAGTCTTGGCAGGCGGCGGAGTATCGCTATCGTAGCGGGCCAGCAAGTATTTCTGAGTGAGGCCTTCGATTAGATCAGAGGAAAGGATGGAGCAGTCGGACGGCTCGCTGGGCGAGAGAGTCAGTAAGGTTTCGATGTCGATATCGGTGACCCAAGCGTTGTAGAGCGGGTTATCGTAAGGATCGTGGAGGGAGTCCGCTTCATAGAGCAGCTTGTGCGCGGCGAGGGACGCGGAAAGACCGCCGGCGGAAGCACCCGTGAGGACGTCGATGTAAATCTTCTCGTCTTCCGAGATGTTCGGTTGCCCGTTGTGCTGGTCTAGCGCATAGAGCACCTCGTACAAAACGCCGGCTTCGTAAGTTCCGAGTGACACCGCACCGGAGAAGGTCAAGGCTAGTTTTCGCGACATTGGATGGTCCGGCTTCACGTTACGGGTGGGGCAGTGCGACCGCCGGGGCTGTTTCGATGTAAAGCGTTGTTATCGCAAGCAAATTTCTGTTTGGGCAAAATGGAAATGCCCGTTAGGATGGAGCAAAGATGGGAAAAGCTTCGAGGTTGGAATGCAGCCGCTGCAATAGGATCTTCGACCCAAATCAACTGAGGAATCTGTGTGAGTGTGGAGGGCCGCTGCTGGTTCGCTATGACCTCAAGGAGATTCGGAAGCACTGGCGGCCGGACGATTTGAAGAGCGCAGTAGGAAGCATGTGGCGGTATGCGCCTGTCCTGCCTGCAGAGGCGGAGGAGGCGGTGACGCTCCAGGAGGGTTGGACGCCGCTGATTCGCGCGAACGCCTTGGGCGCAGAGATGGGCGCCGCGAATCTATGGATTAAGGACGAAGGCCGGAACCCGACGGATTCGTTCAAAGCACGCGGGCTGTGCTGCGCGGTGACGATGGGGAAGAAACTGGGAGCCCGGAAACTGGCGATTCCTTCCGCCGGGAATGCGGCCGGTGCGTTGGCGGCTTATGCAGCAGCGGCACAGATGGAGGCCCACATTTTCATGCCGCGCGATGTGCCGCAAGCCAATTTCGTCGAGTGTCAAGCGTACGGCGCGAATGTCACGTTGCTGGATGGCTTGATCAGCGATTGCGGGCGGATGGTGGCGGAACGCAAAGATCGCGAAG